>JAQCTH010000099.1 GCA_027686065.1 Clostridiaceae bacterium AF10-41 | reverse complement strand
ATCTATAGAAAAATTAGATAAAAATAATTTACTAAAAGAAGATAGAATAATTTTATTAGGAAAATACTATGAAACAATAATAAAAAAATATAATATTAATAGAGTTTTTATAGAAAAAGATAAAGTTATAATTAATACTGTCTCACTAGAAAAAACTTATACAAGAAAATTAATAGTAGATTGGTATAAAAAAATAGCTACAGATATTATTGGAACGAGAGCTATGGAAGTATCTAATAAGATTTCAATAAAGCCTTCAAAAATTATAATAAAAGATCAAAAAAGCATATGGGGAAGCTGTAATTCCAAAAAAGAAATTAGATTAAATTGGAGATTAGTTTTGATGCCATATCCTGTTATGGAATATATTATAATTCATGAATTATGTCATATAAAACATATGAATCATTCAAAGGAGTTTTGGAGTTTAGTAGATTATTATTGTGATGATTATAAAAAAAGCAAAATTTGGTTGAAAGAAAATGGAGTTATGCTAATGAATTTAGTATAACTCTTTTTTTACAATAAATTATAAAATTGGTATTTCATATTTTATAATAACATTATATAATGGTAAGTAATCATCTAATATCATTATTATCCTTTCATGTCATAAAACTGCATGGGGCATAAAAAATAATATTAATTTTTATATCTTAATCCAACCTTTTAATATAAATTCTCTATACTTTATTAAACTTTAGGAATACTAATTATATTAATATAACTTAGGAGAAAAGATATGAAGAAAATTATTATTTTACTATTCTTAATTATTTCAACATTTTATTCTTGTACCAATAAAATAAGTAATGATAAGAATCAGTTTAAATCAGAAGAAAAACAGCGAGAAATAGAAAATAGCGACGACACTATAATATTTAAAGCTTCTTCAAAGGAAAAAAATATAGATACTAAAGATATAATATCAAAGGTTGAAAGTGACTTAACTCAAAAGGGTGCTTTGGTAAAAATAATAAATAGGCAAGGGGATTCAGTATATATAATGACAACTGAATCAGAAGCTGAGGATATAAGAATTCATAAACTTAATATACCAGAAATTTTAGATATAAATAAATATATAGAAGGTAATAGGAATAATAACTATGAGGAAATATCAGAATTATTAAGAAAAGGAGAATATTTAATTATTCCAGCCAATATAAAAAATAACTCTATGGAAGAAGCAATTTCATGGATTTCAAGTGATGGAAGAATTAATGTTTATGAAATAAAGGACTTAGATACTTATGAAGAATAAATATTTTTAATAAGGAGGAATGTTATGAAAAGAATATTGAAATATTTATTAAAAGAAAGAAAATCATTAATAATTGGTACAATTTCTATGATATTAATCATATCAATAGATCAAATAACCCCTATGCTGCAAAAGGAAATAGTTGATAGAGGTATAATAGACGGAAAATATTCAATTATATTACCGATTCTATTTATATTCTTAGCTTTAACATTAGTAAAAGCAGTATTAGGCTATTTGAAAGAATATTTATATGATTATATCGGAGCAAAAGTTCATTTTGATTTGAGAACAGAGTTATTTTCGCATATTCAAAGTTTTGAATTCGAGTATTTCGACAACACAAATACAGGAGAATTGATGTCTAGAATAGGCGAAGATATTGAAAATATATGGCAAACTATAGGTTTTGGACTTAGATTATTTGTTGAGAATATTTTATATTTTACATTTAGTACTATTATATTATTTTATCTAAATTGGAAGCTTACATTAATTTGCCTTGTAATTTTAGCTCCTATAGGGATAATAGCATATAAGCTTGAAAAAAACTTGAACAATGGCTATGAAGAAATAAGTGACAAAACAGCAGAAATAAACACAAGGGCTCAAGAAAATATAGCAGGTGTTAGATTAGTTAAAGCCTTTAGTAGAGAAAAACATGAAATAAAAAGATTTAGAACTCTAAATAAAGACTATTATGATCTTAACATGAAGCAAGCAAAGACTATATCTAAAAGCTTTCCATTTATAGAATTCTTAACCAATATATCTTTAGTAATAATGATAATACTTGGAGGATATTTTGTATTAATAAAAGAAATGTCCCTAGGAACTCTTATTGCCTTTTCAGGGTATATTTGGAATATAATATGGCCTATGAGAATGATAGGATGGCTTATGGATATACTTTCAAAAAATAAAGCATCTGCCTTAAAAATATTCAATATATTAGATAGATATACTAAGATAAATTCTAATGAAGGTTTGAAAGTTAAGGAAGTAAAAGGTGATATTGAATTTAAGAATGTAAGTTTTAAATATAATGATGAATTAGTATTGAAAGACATAAACTTAAATATTAAAGCAGGAAGTACAGTAGCTATTATGGGCGCTACTGGATCAGGTAAATCTACTTTATTATCTTTAATAGGAAGATATTATGATGCAACTGATGGATGTATTAAGGTTGATGGTGTAGATGTAAAAGCTTTAAATTTAAATGCTCTTAGAAATAATATGGCTGTAGTTCAACAAGATACTTTTTTATTTTCAGATACCATAGAAAATAATTTAAGGTTTGGAAATGTTAACGCATCTAATGAGGAAATCAAAGATGGTGCAAGTAAAGCGTGTGCTTTAAATTTTATAGAGAATCTAGAAAGTGATTTCGATACTGAAGTAGGTGAAAGAGGAGTTGGACTTTCAGGAGGTCAAAAACAAAGGCTTTCAATAGCAAGAGCTATAATTAGACGAGCTCCTATATTAATATTAGATGATTCAACTTCAGCATTGGACATGGATACTGAACATGAATTATTAAAAAATCTTAATTATATTAAGAAAAATAGAACAACTTTATTAGTTGCTCATAGGATATCGGCTGTAAAAAATGCAGATTTAATAATATTTATGAAAGATGGATGTATAGTAGAAAAAGGTACTCATGAAGATTTATTAAGCAAAAAAGGTCATTATTATACTGTTTACAAAGAGCAATTTAAAGATTTTAATAATTTGGAGGTTGTTTAAAATGCCTAAAGAAAATGAAATGATTAAAAGCAAAAAAGAAGTTATTTTTAGGCTATTTTCATACTTAAAAAAATACAAAAAGGAAACTGCAATCTCCATAATATTGATGGGATTGATTACAATTTCGAATAATTTAAACCCATATTTAATGAAAATAGCCATAGATGAAAATATAAAAAATAAAGATGTAAAAGGACTAGTTATAATTGGAGTATTTTTAATTATTATTAATATATTTACATTGATTTTTTCAAAGATTAAGTGGAAAATTGTAAGCTATATAACAAATAATATATTAATTAATATAAGAATGGAATTATATACTCATATACAAAAGTTACCATTTGATTTTTTTGATAGTAGACCAGTAGGAAAAATTCTAGCTAGAGTCATGGGAGATGTGAATTCTCTTAAAAATTTATTTGACCAAAGTATTCAATCAGTAATACCTGAATTAGTAAATTTACTATCAGTAATTGTCTTCATGTTAATCTTGGATCTCAAACTAGCACTTGCATGTATATTATTACTACCGATATTAGGAATAGGAATGCTTTTTATAGAAATAAATTCAAGGAAAAGATGGTCAGAATATAGAAATAAAAGATCAATATTAAATGGGTTTACCCATGAAGATATTTCAGGAATAAAAGTTGTTCAATCTTATGCAAAAGAAAACTCTACTGATTCAAAATTTAAAGATTTAGTTTGGGATCATTTAGAAAGCTTTTTAAAGGCTGTAAGAATAAATGATTGTATGTGGCCATTAGTTGAACTTTCATGGGGAATAGGTACTATAGTTGTATTCTTTGTAGGATATAATTTAATAAAATTAGGTACAATAGAAGTTGGTACATTAATTGCATTTTCTATGTATATAGGAATGTTCTGGAGACCTATAATGAATTTATCTAATTTCTATAACACCTTAATTACTAATCTATCCGCAGGTGATAGAATTTTTGAAATATTAGATATTGAACCATTTATAAAAGACGATTTAGATAAACCAAGTATAGGTGAAATTAATGGAGCTGTAGAATTTAATAATGTTTCATTTGGATATGGAGATAATCTAGTCCTTAAAAATGTCTCATTTAAGGTTAGAAACGGAGAGAGAATTGCGTTAGTTGGTGAAACTGGAGCAGGGAAAACAACTATAGTATCATTAATAAGTAGATTTTACAAACCAAATGAAGGATCAATATTAATAGACGAAAAAAATATAGAAAATTATAATTTAGGTTCTTTAAGAAGTCAAATGGGAATTATGCTTCAAGATACATTCTTATTTTCCACAACTATAAAGGAAAATATTAAATATGGAAAATTAGATGCCACAGATGAAGAAGTAATTGAAGCAGCAAAAGCAGTTAATGCACATGATTTCATAATGTCACTTGAAAAAGGATATGATACTGAAGTAAATGAAAGAGGATCAAGATTATCATTAGGACAAAGGCAGCTAATTTCATTTGCAAGAGCGCTTCTAGCAAATCCAAAGATACTTATATTAGATGAAGCAACTTCAAATATAGATACTCAAACTGAAATTATAGTTCAAAAGGGTATAGAAAAATTACTTAGTAATAGAACTTCTTTTGTAATAGCTCATAGATTATCAACTATAAGAGATTGTGATAGAATTATTGTTGTGGAAAATGGTCAAATAAAAGAAAGTGGATCTCATGATGAATTAATCAAATTAAAAGGCGTTTATTATGATTTATATAAGGCACAATATAGTTTTTTAAATCAAGGTGCATAAAATATAAGAAAATTTTTAAAATAATACTAGAAAAAAAGTTGTTTAGTATTTATAATTAATATGAAAACTTTAGAAGATATTAAGGAGATGAACATGAGAGCTGTATATAGAAATCCAAAAGAATTAGCAACTTGCTTAAAAGATTTGGTCGACAATTATTTAGAAGATTTACTAAGCTATGAAAATTTAGAGAGTAAAGTAAAAAAAATAGTTGAAGCAAATGAAGATAGAGTTTATAAAGATGATAAAATATCATTAAAAATTTATCCTTATTTGGGTGATGAAAGAGTAGAAATTATTGATAAAATAATAAAAGGATAATAATTAAATAAAAAAGCTTCCATGTTATTTATGGGAGCTTTTATAAATTTAACTATTACAAATTAAAAATAGAAAGTTTCTTTTCTTCATATGGGATTTTATCTAAGGAATGTTTTAATGTTAGAAATTCAATTTCGGCTCTATCTATTTTACTAGATAAGATTTCTTTCTCTCTATTAGTTTTTACTTTTTGATTTTCATCTAATAATTGTCTTAATTCTTCAGAAACCTCAAACATCCTTAACGCAGCTTCATAACAATTAGATACTTTCATAAAATCACATCCTTACATTTTATGGTAATATTATGCAATATAAGAGAAAAACAAGAAATTGACTTAAAGGTTTTCAATAAAATTAATAATAAATTTTATTGATTTTTATTTAGATATTAGAATAATATTATAAAGATTCTATATAATTATAATATTATAGTGTAGTAATTATTGATAAAAAATATATACTACTATTTTAATTACATAAGACATTAATTAAAACATATTTATTAAAGACTAAAGGGAGTAAAAAATGAATATAAAAATTATAGATAATATTATTGAAGGATTTAAAGAAAATGAAGCATATATAAATGGTTGGAGATATATGAAAAGAGCATCTGTGGCTATTTTAATTGCAGATATAGACAACAGATTAAATATAGTTTTTGAAGTTAGAGCGAAGCATATGAGAAGCCAACCTGGGGATATTTCATTTCCTGGAGGTAAAATAGATCTTAATGAAAGTCAAAAAGAAACAGTTTCTAGAGAAATTTGTGAAGAATTAGGATTGTCTTCAGAAGATTTTGAAATAATATGCCCACTTGATATATTAGTAACTCATTATAACTTATTGATTCATCCTTTTTTAGGATATATTAAAAATTTTGATAATATAAAGATAAATAAAGATGAAGTTGACCATATATTTACAGTTCCATTAGAGTATTTATTAAATATTGAACCACATATAGAAAATAATAAGATGTTAGTCAATAGAACAAAGGATTTTCCATTTCATTTAATAAATGGAGGCGAAAATTATAAGTTTAAAGAAGGAATATATAAATCTTTATTTTATAGGTACAAAAATTATACTATTTGGGGAATAACAGCATTAATATTAGAAGACTTTTTAAATAGTTTAAAAAACAAGTTTTAAATATATCATTTAAAAGAAAAGTAAAAAAAAGCTGCCATAAGGCAGTTTTTTTAAATACTATGAAGTATGAAATATATTATAAATATAGTAGAAATCATATACATAACTATAGAAAGTTGATCTTTTTTCTTTGTTATAAGTTTCATTATTGTGTAAGAAATAAAACCAAATGCTATACCATCTACAATACTAAAGGTTAGTGGAATTAGAACAATAATTAAAAAAGATGGTATTGCTTCTGAAATATCATTAAAATCAATATGAACTATTCCCTTAATCATTAAACTTCCTATTATTATTAGAATTGGTGCAATTACTTCATTTGGAATTAAGTTTATAAAGGGAATAAATAACAAGGAAATTAAAAGTAATAATCCTGATATAAGAGATGTTAAGCCTGTTTTTCCACCAGCTGCTATACCTGCTGTTCCCTCAACTGTAGAAACAGATGGGCTAGTTCCAAATAAGCCACAAGCTATAGTAGATAAAGCTATTGCGTTTAAAGCTTTATTTTGCTTTTCAGGAGCATTAAGCAATCCATTAATCTGTCCATGTAATAATCCTATATTTTCAAATACCAATACTAAAGTTAATGAAAAAGTAGCAATCCAAAATGGAATAGTAAAAAATGCACTTAAATCTAAATTAAGAAAAATACTTTTATACTCATTAAAATTAGGTAGGGAAAAAGTTAATTCTGATACATTAACAAAACCTAAGATTATGGCAGCAATTGTACCTATAACTATACTTATTAAAAATCCTCCTGGAATATTTTTAGCAAATAGTATAACAGTTAATAAAAACATAGCTATAAAAAATACTACTTTTGGATCTGAAAGTGATCCTATTTTAACCATTGTAGAAGGATCAGGAATAATTAATCCACCCTTTTGAAAACCTAAGAATGTGATAAATAATCCAATTCCTATAGTTATAGACTCCTTTAAAGAATTAGGTATAGATGTATCCAGAATTTTAGATAAAGGTGTAATAGATACAATTAAAAATAATATACCAGCCATAACAACACTTGCTAGTGCTTGATTAAAGGATAATCCCATACTTAGTACTATCGTATAAGTGAATAGGGCATTAATTCCCATACCTGGCATTACTACAAGTGGAGTATTACTCATTAAAGAAACTAATAAGCAACCTATAAATGAAGCAAGTACGGTTGCAATAATGAGTGGCTCTTGTGTTATACCTCCATCACTTAAAATACTAGCATTAACTACAATAATATATACTGCAGCAAAAAAAGAAGTTAAACCAGCTATTAGCTCAGTTTTAAAATTAGTCTTATGTTCTTTTAGTTTAAATAATTTGTCCATCCTTTCTGTAAAAACCTCTTTTCTTTATCCCTCACCCACCCGCATCTATTGATGTCTAAATAATTATAACATTTAATTTAAATTTTTAAATAGTTGAAATGAGTAAAGTCAAATTTTATATATAAAACGACAAAAATTTATCTTTAAATATATTTTGATAAACTTACAACAAATTTATTCAATAAAACATAGTATATAGTATCTATTAAGAAATAAAGGAGGATTATTTTGAATAATAGAATTACTATAAGCCTGTGTATGATAGTTAAAGATGAAGAGAAAACATTAGAAAGATGTTTATCCTCTATAAAAGATATTGTAGATGAAATAATTATAGTGGACACTGGCTCAACTGATAAAACAAAAGAGATAGCAAAAAAATTTAATTCTAAAATATATGATTTCAAATGGATAGATGATTTCGCAGCTGCCAGAAACTTCTCTTTTAGTAAAGCTACTAAAGAATATGTGTTTTGGTTAGATGGGGATGATTATTTAGACGATGAAAATATTAATAACTTTAGAGATTTAAAGGATCAATTGGATAGAAATATAGATACAGTAACTATGGAATACTCCTTAACTAGAGATGAAAATGGACAAACCACCTACTCTTTGAGAAGAAATAGATTAGTTAAAAGACTAAATGGATTTAAGTGGATTGGTAAAGTTCATGAATATTTAGAGGTTGCAGGAGTTAGTTTTCATAGTAATGTCTGCGTAAACCATGGTAAAGTAAAATCTAGTGGGAGTAGGAATTTAGATATATTTAAAAAAATGGAGGCCTCTGGGGTAGAATTTACTACTAGAGACTTATTTTATTATTCAAATGAATTGTTTTATAATGGATACTATGAAGAAGCTATAAGAAAATATGAGAAATTTTTAGATAATAATTTGGGATGGATAGAAGATAAAAAAGTTGCTATCGCAAACTTGATTCAATGTTACTCTTTTACTAATAAGCCAGAAAAGAAAATAGAACTTATTTTAAAATCCTTTGAATTTGATGTACCAAGAGCAGATATTTGTTGTAGATTAGCAGAGATATTCATGGGTAATAATGAAGTAAAACAAGCAATATTTTGGTATAAGGTTGCTATGGGATGTATTCATGAAAAAGATAATCTTGGGATAGATAATAGAGATTATTATACATGGATACCAAGCATTCAATTATGCGTTTGCTATTCAATTTTAGGTGATTATGAAGCTGCGTATTATTATAATGAACTAGCATTATTATATGGTGGTAATAAGACAAAGGTTGAGCATAATAAAAAGTTTCTTGAAAGTAAATTTAGAGAACTTGGCAGAAATATTCCTGATTTAGATTATAAGTTAATAGATCGAAGATTTAGATTTTTTTGATTATAACATCAATCCTAGACTAAGAAAGTTTAGGATTTTTAATTTTTTGTATATAATATTTTTATAAATAAATACTATTAATATAAATCCAGCATAATCAAATATTGACAAATAACTTTTAAATATTATAATTTAATTATAATACACCCCTAGAGGGTGGGGGAGGTATGGAATTAAATGAATGATGAAAAAAGAAAATCATTACAATCTTTAAAAACAGCTAAAGGTCAAATAGAAGGAATTATTAAAATGATTGAAGAAGACAGATATTGTATTGATATTTCTAATCAAATATTTGCAGCACAATCGTTATTGAAAAAAGCTAATTTAATAATTTTAGAAAATCATTTATCTCATTGTGTAAAAGATGCTTTTATAAATGGTAACGGCGATGAAAAAATAAATGAAATAATGAAGGTTTTGGATAAGGTAATAACAAGATAAAATTAAAATTTAGATGGAGGAATTTATTATGAAGAAAAAGATTAATATTGAAGGAATGAGTTGTGGACATTGCGTTGCTCATGTAAAAGAGGCATTAGAAGAATTAAGTAATATTAAGGTTTTAGAAGTAAATTTAGATAAAAAAGCTGCTTTAGTTGATACTGATATTGATAATAATATCTTAATTTCTGCAATTGATGAAGCTGGATACGATGTAATTTCAATAGATACTTTATAATTATGCAAAAAACAATGTTAAATAGTTGGATTTATAAGAGAGTGTAAAATAGTCTGTGTAAACTTCAAAAGATGAT
>JAQCTH010000098.1 GCA_027686065.1 Clostridiaceae bacterium AF10-41 | reverse complement strand
ATATTTAATATGTCTACTATACAAATATATTATAAATTAAGCTTCATAATATATACCTTTCCTTTTTATAGCAAAAAAGATATGAAAATAGTGCTTATTACACTATTTCCATATATATTTTTTTATGTTTAATATTAATAATATTTTCTTAATATTGATTTAATTTCATTTATGAAAATAGTATTGCAAGTATTTTCAATTATGTCTTTTAACTATTTTTCCTTTTTAATACAACTCCAACAAATATAATGGCACTTGATATAATTAGCATTGAAGTTGTGCCAAACAAAGTTCCAGTATTAGGTAAACCATTCTCTTTACCTGAAGAATTATTTTTATCTTCTACTACACTCCCATTACTTTCTTTATCTTGATTACCATTATTAGCATTGTTATTTTCATCCTCAATAGGTGTTGTAGGATCCTTCTTTTCTTTAATAGAGAATTTTATTTCTTTAATTTCTTCTTTCCCAAATTGACTTTTATAAACTATTCTTAATATATACTGGCCAGGGTTACTAATTTCTTCATAACTATAAGGTTTTCCATTAATTGTTATATCAGAAATTAATGTTCCGTCTTCTTGATTAATATTAATCCTTACTGGTTCATTATATTCTCTTCCATCTTCGACTCCACTAATATTTATCTTCGGTAAAATAGATTCATATACTGTTGTAGCTATATCTCTGCTTAATTTAAATGTACTTGAATATCCTCCATTACTATTGACTCCTAGATTTTGCTTATTAGTTAAAATTATTATTTGCAAATTATTTTCCTTATCAAAAATTACTTGAGTACCTGTAAATCCTGTATGTCCAAATACATTTTCAGTTGCATATTTGCCCATATATCCAGAATTTTCTCCACCTCTATTAATTTCCCATCCATATCCATGACCAAAATTACTTTGGATTGATGTAAACTCATCCAAAGTTTTTTTATCATAAAGTCTTACTCCATTATATTCTCCTCCATTTAGCATAGCTTGCCCTAAAATTGCTAAATCAGATGCTGTAGAAAATAATCCGGCATGTCCGGCTACTCCGTTATTAGCATAAAAAGCATTTCCATCATTTACTTCGCCCACAAGGGTATAATTTCTCCACCCTTTGAAATCCTCTACATTTTCTTCGCAAAGATAACCAAAATTATCATCTTCTACCATCCTATATTCATATGGATTTCCCCAAGAAGTCGCCGAAATCCTAGACTTAAGAGACTCATCCGGAGTAAACATAGTATCATTCATATCTAGTACTTTATATATATTCTCCTCTAAATAAACATCTAAAGGTTGGTTAGTTATTGCCTCTATAACAAAGGCAAGTGTCATGAAACTAAAATCACTATACTTTCTATTAGTGCCAGTTTCATATTCTAGTGGTAAATTACATATAAAATCTAATTCCTCTTTAGGATTATTAGCATAAAAAAATGTAGGTTTCCATGGAGTTAGTCCTGAAGTATGTGTTAATAAATCCTTAACCTTGACATTTTGTTTCCCGTTTTTTGCAAACTCAGGTATATATGTTGCTACTGTATTATTAACATCTAATTTTCCTTCATAACTTAACTTCATAACTCCTTGAGTTGTTGCCATTACTTTAGTTACAGATGCTAAATCAAATATTGTTTCTGTATTCATCTTTCTCGGATTATCCAGAAGTTTAGCCATATCATATTTTTGTGCATCTCCAAATGCCTTATTATATACAATTTCTCCATCTTTAGCTATAAGAACTACTCCACCAGGAATAATATTATTAGATATATTTTCCGACATAATACTATCAATTTTTTCTAAATTTTCTTTATTCATTTCAGCGTCCATAGCACTACCATTTCTTAATAACTTGTTATTTGTATATGCATTTATTTTGCTATATCCAAAAGATGTGAAACCTATACCTACTAGTAATACTCCAGATAAAAATTTAGTTAAAAATTTTTTCATTATCATTTTTCCCCCTAATTTTTATTTAACAATCATCGTGCGCACAATAATCACTAAAATATATTAATATACAAAATATTGTACATTCGTATATTAATATACAATGTTTTGTATATTAATATATTATCATAACATCTTTTTATTGTAAATGTTTCCTTATACAAAATATTTAAATTTATCTATATATTTCAAATATATACTTTCTGCATGTTATATTAAAAGAACCTGTATATTTTCTACATAAAATAGAGAATATACAGGTTCTTTATATACTAAGTTTACTTTTTAGACTTTCTATAATAGGTATTTTCAAGTGGTAATTTAGTTCTAAACTCTCCATCTAACTTGTAATAAGCTCCTTGCATTGCTGGTGCTTCTGGTACAACTACAATTTCTCCAACACCCTTTGCTCCATATACTAAATTGGCCTTATTCTTTTCAACTAATATTGGTTTTATTTCTGGTATTCCAGTTGATCTGAATAATCCTAAAGTACCGAATTTGGCTAAAGGAATTCCATTTTTAAGTGGATAGTCTTCTGTTAGTGCATATCCTAAGCCCATAACTACTCCACCTTCTATTTGCCCTTCTACTGTTACAGGATTTACTGCTCTTCCTATGTCATGAGCTGCAACTACCTTTATTACTTTTCCATTATCATCTAAAACTACTACTTGAGTTGCATATCCGTAAGCTACATGACTTACTGGATTAGGTTTTGTGCTTCCCATAGGATCTGTTTGAGGACAATATTCAGCATAATATTCTTCACCCTCAAGATCCTTTAGTGATTTATTTACTAATGCTTCCTTCAATTGAAGAGCTGCAAGTCTTGCTGATTCACCTGTAAGTACAGTTTGTCTTGAAGCTGTTGTTGTTCCTGAATTAGGAGTTGTAAAGGTATCTGGACTATCTACTAAAACTTTCTCTGGATCTAATCCAGTAGTTTCACATACAATTTGTGTTGCCACAGTTCCTATTCCTTGACCTATACAAGCAGCAGATGTTCTTATAATAACTTTACTATCTTTAACGATTATTTTACATCTACCTGTATCTGGTATTCCAACACCTAATCCAGCATTTTTAAATGCACAAGCTATTCCGACATTCTTATTATTCTCAAATTCATACTTTACTGCCTCTAAAGTTTCAACTAACGCAGTTCCTTCATCTGCAATTTGCCCATTAGGTAAAACTTGTCCTGGTCTAATTGCATTCCTATATCTAAATTCCCATGGAGAAATTCCAACAAGCTCTGCAAGTTTATTTATATTACATTCATTTGCAAATGCTGATTGAGTAACTCCGAAGCCTCTAAAAGCTCCTGCTGGTGGATTATTTGTATATACTGCTGTTCCTTCAATATCTACATTTTGATAGTTATAAGGTCCAGCTGCATGTGTGCAAGCTCTTTGAAGTACTGGTCCTCCTAAAGATGCATATGCTCCTGTGTCTGAAATTATCCTTGCTTTCATTCCTGTTAAAATTCCATTTTCATCGCAAGCTGTTGTAAATTCCATTTCCATAGCATGTCTTTTTGGATGGATAATTAAACTTTCTTTTCTGCTTAAGGTAACTTTAACTGGTTTCTTTGTATAATAAGTTAAAAGTGCTGCATGATGTTGAACACTCATATCTTCCTTTCCACCAAAGCCTCCTCCTACAAGCATACTTTTAATTCTTAATTTGCTTGGATCTAAATCCAAAAGTTTTCCTACCTCACGTAGTTCATCATAAATACCTTGTCCACCTGTATACACAGTTAAAATGCCATCTTCATAATTAGCTACTGCACATTCTGGCTCTAAAAATGCATGTTCAGTTGGAGGTGTACTATATTTTTCTGTTACAGCATATTTAGAATTTTTTATAGCTTCCTCTGCATCTCCTCTTTTTAAGTATTGCTTACTTAATATATTTCCGGTTGCATGAACCTTAGGTGCATCTTCTTTTAAGCCCATTTCAGGACTTGTTACTGGTGGAAGTTCTTCATAATCTACTTCTATAAGGCTTAATGCCTCCTTCAATATTTTCTTACTTCTTGCTGCTACTAAAGCTACTGAATCTCCTAAATATCTTGTTTCTTCTCCAACATCTATCATTGCTGGCCAATCTTGAACTAAATGTCCAATAAATCTATCTCCCGGTATATCTTTTGCTGTTAAAACAGCATAAACACCATCTAAAGCTTTTGCCTTTGATGTATCTATATTTTTAACTAAAGCTCTTGGATACTTTGATCTTAACGCTGAACCATAAAGCATCCCGTCAAAATATAAATCGTCTGCGTATTTACCAATTCCAAGGGTCTTTACTTCAGCATCAATTCTAGGTAAATTTTCTCCAACTAATCCTTTACAATACACTTTAGGTACTTCTTCATTATTTCTTAGAAGTTTTGCAACTAACTTAATAGCCTCTATGATTTTTACATAGCCTGTACATCTACATATATTACCTTTAAGAGCATTTTTTATTTCTTCCTCTGTTGGATCTAAATTCTTGTCTAATAATCCTTTTGCACTTATAACCATACCTGGAATACAAAAGCCACATTGAACTGCTCCACATTTACCAAATGCATAAGAAAAAACATCTCTTTCTCTTTCACTAATTCCTTCGACTGTAATTACTTCTTTGTTTTCAAGTCTACTTATCTTTTGAATACATGCTCTTTGTGCTATACCATTGACTAAAACCATACAAGCACCACAGGCGCCTTCTGCACAACCATTTTTTACAGATGTTAATTGTGCTACATCTCTTAAATAGTCAAGTAAACTCATATCCTCATCCACTGATAAATTTTTGCCATTGAGCTTAAAATTATACATTTAACTTGCTCCTCCTAATTATCAAACTAATATATGATGTTATATCAATAAACTTTCTTTTAAATATCTTATTATACGTACTTATTTAGTTCCTCTTCACTTAAACCATCTATTTTATCAACATAATAATAGTAATCTTTCAAGATTGTTTCTACTGTAACTTCTAATTTACTCTTAATTTCTTTTGAATTAACTGTATATACATATTCTTTTCCAGCGTCTCTTAACAAGAATTTATCTTCGCTTATTCTTAATAATCCAGTATTCTTAGAATCAGTATATTCTTCTAGATTTCTAAAAATAGTTGTTTTCTTAAGATATGGGAAGCCTCCCTTTGGACAGAACATATGACAGTTACCACATTCATTACACATATTTTCAACATGAAGAATTTGATAATTAGCTGAAAGTCCTTCAACAGGCACTCTCATATTTGCTCTATTCGGACATACATCAACGCATATTCCACAGCTCTTTAAGCAATCAAAAGTTTCCAGCTTATCTTCTAATACTCTCCCATTACCTTTATTTTTATAATGAGCATCAGCCTTTGATTTTTCTCCTAAAATATCTAAAGCTTCAAGATTTAAGCACTTTGGTGCTTGTCCTGCCCTTTTCATTTCATTTAATACTGAATTGTTATTTATATAACCCTTTGGTTGTAAATATAATGTAGCTATAGTAATTGGAGCTATTCCAGAATTAAAAACATCTAATACATTATTTTTATCTATTCCGCCTGACATAGACATAGGTATATTATTAAATTCTTTTGCAATCTTCTTAGCTACATTTATTGCTATTGGATATAATGGCTTTCCAGACATATACATAGCTTCACCTGGCATAATACCTCTTGTATTAACTACAGGTAATGTATTAGTAAGTTTGACTCCAAAAGTTACATTATTTTCCTTAGCTATTTTTAATAGCTTAGCTATAATTTCTTTAGCTGCTTCAAATTGTAAGTCATGGTCAAAGTCTTCTCTTTTTAATTCAATGTCATTGTAGCCTAAGTTATCTAAGATTTCTCTTACAGCATCATATCCTAATAATGTAGAGTTACATTTTAATAGCATGTTTATCTTTTTATTTACTATTAAATGAGTTGCTATATCTAAAATTTCACTTGCTTTACATCCATGCATTGTGGATAGTGTAATTATATTTGTAATCTTTGAAGTAATATTATCTATATCTTCTAATTTAAATTTCTTGAATTTATTAATATTCTTCTTTAATACATCAATACACTCCTTAAAAATCACTGTATCTTTTGAATCTTTAAGGTTATCTATAAAGTTAGAAATTTTCTTTGATTGAATTCCTTTTAGGTCATACCCTACACTTATATTAAGAATAAAATCTTTTACATCTGATAGTCCAAGTTCAATACCAATAACTTGCATTAATACAGAAGCTTTTACATATTCTTCCACCGCTTCTTCAACCGTTAATTCTGTTGACCATTCAACATTATAACCTACATTTTTAGCATCGATGCATGGTCTTGGAATCATTGCCTGCATGTCTTTTCCATCTACTATTTGAACTGTCTTAGGTTCAAAATATCTGCATCCTGTTAAATAACCAGCTAAAAAGTTTTGTGTTAATTGTGTATGAGGACCAGCTGCTGGACCTACTGGCAATCTTAAGTATTCATTGCAAAAATTCATTTCGATACTATTATCAATGTCTCTATAAAAATCTTTTTCTTCTATTCCAAATATTTTGCCTTTTGTATAATAATCTTCAAGAGTCAAATCAAGAATCTTTTCAAAAGACATTGGTTTCATTATATCACTCATGGTTATACCACCTTTCTTCAAGTAAATTTTATATGAAATAATAGTGCTATATATCTTTACTATATAGCACTATATTATTTAGCAATTTTCATACCAAAATAACGGCATAAAATACTTCATCTAATATTTTAGCTCTCCAAAGCACTTACAGAAGCTTCTTCTATCTGCTTAGGTTTAAATATTAGACATGCAATAACACTAACAATACATACTGCTGCCACTGGCTCCTGGAATATATATTGCATTACTACTGGAAACTTTGCTTTTATTTCTGCTGGTAGATTCCCAACACCATATCCAAGACCAAAGGTTACACCAACAATTAAATTATTTATATCATTAAAGCCAGCAGAGGCGATCATTTTTATACCATTTAAAAGAATCATAGCGAATACAGTAACAACAGCACCACCTAAAACGCTGTTAGGCATAGCTGAAAAAATAGCTCCTATTTTAGGAAAGAAACCTGCTAACACTAAAACAGCTGCTCCTGTAGCTATACAAAAACGATTTACAACTCCAGTCATAGCTACAATACCTGCATTTTGTCCAAATGCAGTATTAGGTAGAGTATTAAATATTGCTGCAACCTGTGATCCTACTGCATCTGCCAAGATTGCACCTGAAGTTTCTTCACCTGTAGCATCCCTATTAAATGCAGCCATTGTTATACCACTTGTATTACCTATTGTCTCAAGTCCAGATACAACATATACAGCAAAAAAGGCCATTATTACATCCATTCTGAATGCAAGCTTAAAATGGAATGGAGTTGGTACACTTGCCCAGCTCGCATTTGCAATTGTATCGAAATTTACCATGCCCATAAATAAAGCTAAAGTATATCCTGCCACCAAGCCTACTAATATTGATGATGCTTTCCATAGTCCTTTCGCAAATCTATTAATTAAAAGTATTGTTACTAATACAGTAAAACCTAAAACAAGATTTCTTGGATCAAAATCATTTGCTGTCTTAGGTGATCCTACAAAATAATTTGCTCCTGTCCCTAAAAGCTTTATACCTATTGTAACCAAAACAGAACCTACTACTAATGGTGGAAAGAACTTCTTTAAAGGTTTTATAAAGATTCCCATTATGTCTTCCACAAATCCCCCAAGCAATGTACCTCCGAGAATAATACCCATGGCTATTTCTGGTGATATTCCTTCTCCATGCAATTTTTCACTAATTGCCTGCATAGTTGGGACAAAAGCAAAGGATGTACCCATAACTATAGGTAGCCTTGAACCTATTTGAAACTTGCCAATTTTAAATGGATATAACTGTAGAAATGTAATAAGACCTGATACAAGCATTGCACTTTGTATCATTATAATACGATCTGATGCACTTGTTCCAAGAATACCTGTAAGTACAAATATTGGAGCTAAATTACCTGTGAACATAGCTAATACATGCTGAATACCTAGTGGCAGTGCCTTACTTAAAGGTGGTCTACCATCCAACTGATAAATTAATTCACTACTATCATTTACTTCCCTTTTATTATTTTTCCCCATAATAATACCTCCCATTTTTATATAATATATTTAATTATTGCATATTGAGTCTATACTAAATTGTTATTTATTAAGCTGACCTTAATCAATACCTATCACATTTTTTCCCATAGCTTTTGTGCAAGTTCTCTTGATTTTCTAAATATTTTTTCTTCGTCTATATTAAGCAGTTCTCTATCCTTCATAATAATTTTCCCATTAATTATAGTTGTTATAACAGATCTTCCTGTAAATCCAAATAACATATGACCATGGAGGTTATTGGCATTCATTGGAGTTAGTGGATTGTAATCTAAAACAATTATATCTGCATAGGCTCCCTCTTTTAATACTCCAACTTCCTTATTAAAGTACTTATCCGCAATAATCTTATTATTTTCAAATAATAATTTAAAGGTTTCATTAAATGCTACACTAGGATGGCATCTATTATGTCTTTGTATTATAGGAAATACTTTCATAGACTCAAACATATCACTTGTATATCCATCAGTCCCCATACCAACTGTTACACCCTTATTTAACATTTCTAAAACTGGAGAACACCCAACAGCATTACCCATATTAGATTCTGGATTGTTTATAACATTTGTATTTGTACTCTTTAATAAATCCATTTCACTATTATTTATATGAATACAATGAACTGCTAAGGTCTTATTTCCTAATATGTTATAATCATTTAATCTTTCTATTACCCTTTTTCCAGAAACTTTTAATGTATCATGTAAATCTGCTATTCCTTCTGCTGCATGCACATGATAACCTGTATTTAAACCTTCCATCTCTTTAGCACATTTTTCTAAAGTATTATTACTTAATGTAAAAGAGGCATGAAGGCCAAATAAACCTTTTATCATATCGCTGTCATCTTTATTAGCATATTTAATAAAGTTTACGTTTTCATAAATACCTTCATTTGTTATATCTACTCCATCCCTATCAGAAACTTCGTAACATAAAGTTGTTCTCATTCCCAACTCTTTAGCCACATCTCCAATTGTAAATAAACTATCTGTAATACTATACGGACTAGCGTGGTGATCAAATACAGTTGTTACTCCATTTTTTATACAATCAATATAAGTTGTATATGCACTATATTTTGTATCCTCTAAAGTTAACTTTTTGTCCATTTTCCACCAAAGTCTCTCTAATATTTCAACAAAATTATTAGAAGGTGCTTCTTTGTTATCCATTCCTCTTGCAAAAGCACTATAAATATGATGATGATTATTAATTATTCCAGGCATTATTACCTTACCTTTAGCATCAACAAATTCATAATTATTGTATTTTGACTTTAAGGCATTATAACCTCCAACTTCCACTATAATATTATCTTTAATAACTATAGCTCCATTATTTATAATTGGGTTATTATTATCCTGGGTTATAACTATTCCATTACCTACTAAAATCATTTATCTTCCCTCCAGTATAATATGATCAATAATATTTAAAGCATTATTCATGCCAAATTCCATAATTTTGTTATGCAAAACTTAGAATTCAAATGATTCCAAGTACTTTTAATTAAAAATACATTAAGAACTTTATTGCTTAATTATTTATTTTAATTATAATTATTTTAATTTTTAAAACCTATCCCCTGCTACTTGTTGCTTTTTACCTAAGACAACTACTAAACCTTACTTTGTTATCATTTTAGTAATTACATTTATCATTTTAAGAATCAAAGATGAATCTCAAAATATCTTTCACTTTCCATGTATATAAAAGTAACCTATGAAATATATCCTTTGTAGATATATTTCATAGGCTGTTTAAATATTATAACATTTACATATATATCCATATAATGATATAATTATACTAGTTATTTTATTTGGAGGTAATTTATGAAAGCATGTCCATACTGTGATAATAAATTTCTTAAAATCGATATAATATTTAACAAATCTTATACTATTAAATGTCCAAGTTGTAATAAAATGCTTTCTCAAACTAAAAACTTTAATAATACAAATCATATTTTAAGTATTTTACCTATAT
>JAQCTH010000097.1 GCA_027686065.1 Clostridiaceae bacterium AF10-41 | reverse complement strand
GTGAATAATGATTTAATAAGTAATAGTAACATACAAACTAATATAAATAATATGCCTAATCTAATTCTCTTTCCCACTTAATTCACTCCTCTAAATATTAATGTAATTGTTGTCCCTTTATTTTCTTCACTATAAATTTCAAAATATATATCATTTCTTACACAGATCTCATTACATATAGTTAATCCTAAACCCATATTACTTTTTACTAATCCTCTTGATTTATCTACCATATAAAATGGTTCTTTAACCTTTTTCAAATTTTCTTTTGATATTCCTATTCCTTCATCTATTATTTGCAGTTGGTATTTGTCATACTCTATGTTTTTACCATATATTCTAATTTTCTTTCCATTTTTAGATGCTTTTATTGAATTATCTATTAAATTACTTAATAAAACTTCAATAAGTTGTTTATCTCCAAATATATAATTATCCTCTACTTGTATATTTACTTCTATCTCCTTATTATCTACTTTGTATCTTAAATCATTTATTGACTCTTCTATAGTTTCTTTAATTAAAAATTTATTTTTTGCAGCATCGTTATTTTTAATTAGTATTAATTTCGTAAGGGTTGAACTTAATTTTTCTAATCTTTTGGATTGAGAATTTATATACTGTAACGATTTAAATTTAATTTCATCACTAATATTATCTTTTTGAAGTAATTCTGAATATCCAATTATGGATGTTACTGGGGTCTTTATTTCATGTGTTAGATTATCTATAAATCTTTGCTTTTCGTTACTATTTTCTTTAAGTTCATCAATTTTCTCTTCTATTACTTGAATCATAGAATTAAAATTTTCAGCTAAAATTCCAAACTCATCATCAGCATCGTATTTTGCTCTTTTATAATATTCACCACTTTTTATGCTATTTGAAACTTCTATCAAGTATTTAATTGGATTAGTTATTAATTTGGAAATTATGTACATTCCAATGGCTAGTAATATTGTAATTATACTTGTTAATATTAAAAATAACTTATAATTAGATGCTCTATCATCATTAATAAATGTTATATCTTTAGTTAACACTATTTTATATTCTAAATTATTTATTCTAATCCTTGAACTTATGAATAACAATTTTCTACTATTTACATCTCTAATGATAAATACCTCTTCATCTAAATTGGCAGCTACTACTTCTTGCCTTTCTTCTTTAATCTTCACTTCTGAAATATTAATAATTTTCTGATTATCTTCACTAAATACTTCTATGTTCTTTATACTATTTCCACTATATACGAATTCCCTAAGTAAACCTTCAAGTTTATCTATACTTTCTAGATTATCAGTACTAACAATATCCATATTAGGGTATATAGAATTTTTAACTGCCTCATATTCATTTAACCCTGTTGTTATTACAACATTTAAATTTCTATTATATATGGTTTCAATTATTATTATTCCAGCTCCATTAAACAATAAAATAAATAGTAATATAGAGTATATAAATATTTTCTCCCAAATTTTCATCTGCTAGTATAACCTCCTTTTATTGCTTAATGATTTATAGTATTTATCAATATTTTTATATATAAATTTTAGTTTAATTATCTTTAATTAGCAAATATAATACTTAATTTAATTATGTAACCTATCAATCTCTATTATGCTTATGAATCTTCTCTTTATGTTAATTTCCTTATTTACTAATAATATAAAATAAATGTTTATAAATTAAATAATACTTGTTTCAAAGTTGTATATTCTTATTACTTACTTAAAAATCTTCTGTGGTTATAAATGCTTTAATCTAACTATATGAAAGCCTACCCACTTAGTGTAAACTTAAGCAGATAGGCTTTCATATAGTTTTTCAATCTTATATTTTGGAGATATTTATATATACTAAGCATAGGTTATCCTAGTATTTAAATTGATATTTTATAATTATTCTCCTCTAAGTAACTTATAGTATCTAGGCAAATCATTTTCACTGCATTTATCACATTTTTTTGCATAGCAGTAATTCTTAGCCGTCCCTAACTTTCCATGCATTTTGTCCCATATATCTTTTATATCTTCCTTTAGTACATTTCCAAAGGATTCAGTAACAAAGTCACAAGGAAGAAAGCTTCCTTCATTATCTATATAGGAATGCTGTACCCCTGCTCCACATCCAAATTGATCTTTTGATTCAACATATGGAAAAACAGATGTCTTAGGATAATTTTTATCTTTATTAAATTTTATATGAAGATCAATAAGTTTATCTTTGTCTTCCTTAGAAAATATTTCATTTGACTTTACTAAAAGGGATCCACATGGTATAGGTTCTAGAATTCTAAGTTCATCTACTCCTAATGTTTTTAAAAACTTACCTAATTTATATATTTCCCCACTCTTTAGCATTTCTTTTGTACATACAGTTTGTGCCATAGTATAAAGTCCAGCTTCCTTAGAGTTTTTTATCGCTGAAATTGAATTTTCATATGCTCCATTATAACCCCTTTTTTTATCATGATTTTCTTTATATATGCTATCTATACTTATCCCTATACCAAAAAGTCCTGCTTTTTTTAGTGTTTTTGCTTTATTAATATTTAATGAATACCCATTTGTAAATAAATAAGAAATACTTCTGTTATCAATACTACTTATTATTTCCTCTAAGTCCAATCTAAGAAGAGGTTCACCACCTGTAAACCCAATTATTCCAACACCTAAATCTTGAAGTGATTTTATAATGTCTTTTATTTCATTGGTTGTCATTTCCTTCGATTTATCTTCCTTATCTTTAATAAATCTTTTTGCACTACAATGCCAGCAATTATACATGCATCTTCCTGTAATAGCTATATAAGTAGAAATTGGAGCCAGCCTTCTTCCTGTAGTATGATTATAAAAGAATTCAGCCTTCTCTCCTGGAACTGCATCTACAATACTTTTATAAGCTATACTATTTAAAGGTGGTAAAAATGAGTTAACTACAAAATTACCATTATAAATAACTAGTCTATCATTTTTTATAACATTCATTCCACACTTTATAATATTTATAGACTTATAATTTTTGCTTTCTTTAAATCTCTTGTGTATATAAAAGAAGTTTTTTCTTACGTTATTATTTAACATCGCTTTTATAATTGGAATTACATTACTTATCATTTTTAAAAATCCCCCAAACATATTTATGAGTAATTGTATTAATCTTTTTTTCATTAAATAGTTTAATCATTGAATCTTTAATACCTTCATCTTCCATATCCACCATAGCATCAAATCCAGCTAGAGCTCCTGTTGATGTAATAAATAAAACTAAATCTTTAGTATTCTTAAAAGAAAACTTATGTGATCCACTTACTATTTCTAATTTCTTAAAGTTTTCTTTTTCAAACCATCTTCTGAAACTTTTATAACTAATTGGATTTGGAAGCTCTTTCATTATTTTATTTACCTTAGTATAATTTTTTAAAATAAGTTTTGGATATATCTTTCTAACCTCTGGTAATGTTCCTTTTAAATTGACTATTACGGCAAAATACCCATCTTTTTTTAAAACCCTCGAAACTTCCTTTATAATTTCATGCGGGTTTTGATATTTAATTGCCCAGGCACATATAACAATATCAAAGGTATTATCTTTGGAATTCTTAAGAAAGGATATCATATCATTTTCTATAAACTCCGCATTTAAGCTGTAGTTGTTTTTTGCTTGATTTAGCATCCCTTCTGATATATCTACTAAAGTAAATTTTGAGTTCTTGATTCTTGAATTTATAAAGTTACTATTGAAACCTGTCCCGCAAGCAAGATCAAGAATATTAGGTGATAAGTTAACTTTATCATCACTATACCTTATAATAACTTTATTTAACATTTCTTTATTGTATTTGTGCATTTCTTTTAAGAAAGACTTGTTGTAATTTTCACTTACTCTTGTATAGGAATTTTCTATATCATTTAAATTTGTATATTTTTTATATAAAAATAAGTTTATAATTTTATATAGCCCTTTTAATACATTCATAAAATAACCCCTTTGATTTTTATAGCTGTTTTTTATCTAAGGATTTATACTCCCCTTCAATATCTCTCCTAAATATATATATTCATAGCTAGATATTTCAATTATTTCTCCATTATTAAAATATCTAGAAGCCAACTTTTTCATTTCATTTTTTGATAACATTTTAACCTTCTCAAAGCAGCTTCTTTCAAAAAAACATATAAGTTTAGTTACTATATGTGTTCTATCAAATTCATAAATTAAAATTTTGCCATTATTATTAAGTAATCTATTACATTCTTTTAAAGTTTCTTCTTTATCTTTTATATGATGAAATGAATCTCTCATTATAATCAAATCAAATGAACTATCTTTCAAAGTTATATTATTTAAATATCCATTAATTATTTTAACTTTATTATTTTTCGCCTTAGCTATATCAGTCATTTTTTTCTCTGGATCAAGAATAGTTACATCTGCACCTACATTTATTAAAATATCTGAAAGAGTCCCTGTACCTCCACCTATATCTAAAATATCTAAATTATTAACATCCTTAAGTACCTTTATTATTTCTTTATTTTTATCTAAATGAAATATTTTCATGAATTTATCATATTGCTTACTGTAATATTTAAATAAATAACTCATTTAATATCTCCTTAAAACTTTTGTTAATTTTTACTAACTATATGATAACATGTAGCTCTTACAAATTTAAAATATATTTCTTAATTTTTTCTAAAATATGTATTTTATTATAAATAATAAATATAAAAAATTAGCTAAGATAAATAGAATATGTGAAATAATCATATCTATTTATCTTAGCCTTTATATCTACAATTTAGATCTTTACTTTATCTTATTTAAGAAATTTCTTTTATATTTCTTTAGCTTTTTCAAATTATGGCTTTCAATATAAATTCCATTTAATAATAGAACAATCCCTAACCCAACGCAAAATCCTTCTATAAAGTCTGGAAGTAAATTGAAACGACTTGATACTAACCATATTACATTTACCAATAATCCCCATTTAAGATATTCATTAAATTTTCTCATAAATTATCAACTCCAATACTATTAATCTATTTATATAAATTATCTTCTATAATTTTGTTTGCTATAAGCCCTATATTAACCTCCCTAATATCCATATAAACTTCAATAATTCTATCTGTTAAAGTAACTTCAACATATTCTACTTGCTTTCCATCCTCATCTTTGTAAGTTATTATATCATAAGTTATTATCTCATCTTTAAGTTGTTTTTTAGAAATCATTTTAATTTTCCTCCATAAGTTTTATTCACTACATTTTAGCAAATAATTAAAAATGTGTCTATTACTACTCCTTAACATAATCTCTAAGTCTAAAACTTCCTGCTGTAAAGAATACTGATGCCATTAATATTATTACTATAATTGGAATTAATATTTTTCCTTCATTAATAATTTGAATTAACCAAGAAAAAGGTGATATTATACTTAGATTACTTATTATCTGTGGAACATTATCAAATTCTTCAATACCACCTCCAAATATTCCAAGTCCAAAGGATAATAACCCAAAAATTACAACTGCTAAACTTGCTATAGTTTGATTTTTTAACCATCTTGTAGTAAATACAATTAATGAGGTAGTAACTAAACTACATAAAGTTATAACTAATATTCCTTCCCCTAAATTATAGCTTTGTATTTTAAATAATTTAATTGCTGAAATTAAAGTTATTGAACTTATTAAACTTTGAAGAATAAATGCTGATAGATATAAGGACCCTAAAATTACTTTATCAGAATTACCAGTTGATATTGTTCTTCTTAAGACCTTCTGTGCCTTAAGCTTAATTATATCATCAATTAATATAGAACCTCCTATCATCATAAAATAACATATCATAAGAATAGTCATAATATAATTAGTTTTATTTTCTTGAAAATTATCTACTATTATAGCTGTTATCGTATTAGTGCTAAGCCCGTCATTTATGCCTTCTTTAAGTAAATTATTAACATAATCACTTATAATATTATCTCCAAGAATTGCTCCACTACCAGATTCAATACTATAACTTTTTACCTTAGGCACTTCACCATTATCTATGAATTTCTCAAAATTTTCATCTATAGCATATATAACACCTAATTTCTTATCTCTTAGGTCATTATAACTATCCTCTACTTCTCCTTTTAAATCTTTTATATCATACTTTTCAGATAATATATTTATTAAATCTTTTGAATATTTTCCTGGAGATTTATCTAATATTCCTATTTTACCTAAAGATGAATCATCAGAGCCCCTACCAACGACTCCAAATAAAACTACCATAGGAAGAAGAAAGGTCATCATTAAAATAACCGGATTTTTTAAGTTTCTTCTTAAATTAATTAGTATTAACCTTATTAAACGCATCTTCTTTCCCCCTTAGATAAAGTTATTTTTGCTATTGCCATCATAAATAATATTATTGAAGAGCAAATTATTAGTATTAAATCTTTATTATTTAAACTAAAATTCCCATTCAAATTGTATAAAGTAAAGAGTTTTGAAATATAATGAGTTGGGTCTAAAATTCTTAGTGCAGCCCCTTCTCCAGTAAAGGTTTCTACCATCCCTAATATAGGAAATGTAAAAACTAATATTCCAACAACTTTACCATATACAGCTCCAAAGAAGGTATAAATACATTTGCTTATTGAAACCACTAAAATAGATGTAGTTAAAATTAATGTAATTAAAGGAAATATGCTTCCTGTAAAGCTTATTCCTATAATCCTGAAGAAAAATATATATCCTGAAATAATTATAGTTGAATATACAAGTAAAGCAAAAGAATCATAATAAAAATATTCTTTTTTAGTTATAGGTGTTGATTTTATTCTTTTATCAAAATTTATACTTGATTCAGTATAATTAGATTGTATAAGTCCAAGAATAAGCATACTAATTACAAAAGAAATCATAGATGCAGCCATTTTTTCATAGGTGGTTGATGATTTTTTAGAGTTTATATCAATCCTTTCAACTACTGAATTTTCTGTAATTGTCTGCAAATTTTTGTTTGATCCTCCAGCCAAATTAATATAAAGACCTTCATGATATTTATCTAAAATAGTTTTTAATGTACTTGTGGAATTACTAAAACCTTCACCTAATTTATTTATATTTATTTTACCGCTTTTTAAAGATACTACATTATTCTCATAGCCCTCTGGTATTGAAATTTCTATATTCGCTTTTTTATCAGTTATTAAAACAAGTTCCTTCATATCCTCACTTTCTAAAAATGATATTAAACTTTTAGACATATTACTATTGTCCATATCATTTATTTGAACCTTTAAAGTTTTCAATTTTAATGGACTTTCCGTAATTGTTTTCTGAAAAAATCCCATGAAGGATGCTAATAAAACTGGAAATAGTATAAAATATAATATTGTTTGAACACCATTAGATATCATTCCTTTTAAAGTCGTCTTTGTATAATATATTAATTTCACTTATCTCACCTCTAATCTCTTAGCTTTTTTCCTGTTAGGGCTAAAAATACATCTTCAAGCTTTACATCTTCATAGCTTATTTTCTTTATATTAATTCCATATTCCTCTATAATGCTTAATACGTTATGAAGTCTAAAGTTCGAATCTATTGTTAAAGATAAATTACTTTCTTGCTCTTTAACCTTTATTACTCCAACTAATCTTTCTATTTTTAAAATAATTTCTCCTGTAATATTACTTCCTTCTAATATCACCTTGTTATTGGGAAAAACAGAAGTTTTTATTTCTTCATTTGTTCCATAAGCCACTTCTTTACCTAAATCTATAATAAATACCCTTTTGCACAGTTCTTCTACTTCCTCCATATAGTGAGAAGTATATATTACAGTTGTTCCCCATTCTATGCATATATTTTTTGTAAAAGTAAATATATGATTTCTTGATTGGGGGTCAACTCCAACTGTAGGTTCATCCATTATTAATACTTTTGGATGATGCATAATTGCTGCTGCAATATTAAGTCTTCTTTTCATCCCCCCTGAAAACTTTTTCACTTTTTCTTTTTTCTTATCGTAAAGTCCAGTAACTTCTAAAGCTTCTTTTATTCTTTCCTTAAGCTCTTTTCCCTTTAAGCCATATAATGCACCAAAAAACTCTAAGTTATCATAAGCATTTAGCTCTTCTATTAATGAAATATCTTGCGGCACATACCCTATGCATTCTTTAGCTTTTATTGGTTCCTTCAAAATATCATAACCACAAATTTTAACAGTTCCGCTATCTGGAGTTAATAGGCTAGTCATTATATTTATTAGAGTTGATTTTCCAGCTCCATTAGGTCCTATAAATCCAAATATTTCCCCCTTCTTAACTTCATAACTTACATTATCTAAAACTAATTTATCATTAAATCTTTTTGTAACATTTTTTACTTCTATTATATTCATATAAATACCCCCTAATCTTTTCTTAATTATATAATAAGATAAAGTTAGGGGGCTTGCTATCACTATAAGTCACTATCTAGATGACTTAAGTCACTATTCTATTTTTAAATGCAAAAATTGCAATTTGTGTTCTATCTCTAAGATTTACTTTAGATAATATATTTGTAATATTATTTTTTATAGTTCCTTCAGATAAATAAAGCTTTTCTGAAATTTCTTTATTAGTTAATCCTTCTGCTATATACTTGATAATTTGAATTTCTTTATCTGAAAAATCATACTTTGGTATTTCCTTATTATTAATAGAGTAATCACTATTACTAAAAATTTCATTTGCAACTTCAGGGTGGACAACCATGTTTCCCATATAAGCTGTTTTTATGCCTTCATAGATAACTTCATGAGAACTATCCTTTAATAAATATCCAAATGCTCCATACTTCAACGCATCTTGAATATATTCTTTATCCTTAAAAGTAGTTAATATTATAACCTTAATCTTAGTAAATTGCTCTTTAATAAGTCTCGTACCCATAACTCCATCACAATCTTTCATTCTTATATCCATAAGAACTACATCAATTTCTTTACTTTTACATATTTCTAAAGCTTTATATCCATTTTCAGCAGTACCAATAACATCTATATCATCAAAAGTTGAAAGCATAATTTTCAAGCCTTCTCTAATTAATTTTTCATCATCTACAATTAATATTTTAATTTTCATAATTTTAACTCTCACTTTCTCTTGGAATTACAATTTTTATAAAGAATCCCGCTCCAACTTCTGAGTTCATATCAATTGTTCCACCTATTTCTTCAACTCTTTCCCTTATATTCTTAAGTCCAAAACCACTTTCTTTTATAATATCAGTTCCTAATCCGTTGTCTTTAAAAGATATTACAACTTCATTTTCTATAAAGTTCATAATTACTTTAACTTTAGATGACTTTCCATGTCTTAAAGCATTAGATAACACTTCTTGGGTTATTCTATATAAGTGACTGCTTTGCTTTGTAGAAAGTGTCCAATTTCCTTTTGATAAAGTAATATTCACTTCAACGCCTGACATTTTCTCAAAATTTTTACACAAATCCTGGATTCTAATTATTCCTCTATAATTATCATAATCATCAGATTTTAGCTCACTTACTGCCTTTTTAACATCTTGGAAACTTTCATTTATAAATTCTCTTAAGCTTCTTGCCATATCTCTTAGCATACTTCCTTCTTTATTAGCTATACTTTCCATTGCAGATAATTGAATCATAGCTGTTGATAAAGAATGTCCAACGCTATCATGTATTTCTCTAGATATTCTATTCCTTTCTTTAAGTACTGTTAGCTCTTCTATTGAAGTAAGATACTCTTCTAGCTGACTATTTACTTCAATTAATTTCTCTTCAGACATCTTAAGCTTATCATATAATTTTTGTGCCTCCTTTTTTGTGCTATACAATCTTGATATGTAATTCAAAAGAATTATAAAAATAAACATAATAACTAAATTAACAAAACCTTCTTCAATACTTTTATTGATTTTGATAGATAGCGATATAAAAGATATTAAAACTATAAATATATACTTTGTTTTCTTATACTTTAATGTAAATGCATCTATAATTAATCCTATTAAGTAAAATAAAATATTTCCTCCAAAGTTTAAACAGGCTATTGGTGATATTATTATTTCAACAATCATAGAGATAATAACTAATTTATCATTACTAAAATGAAATATTCTAAGATTATTGTTAAGTATAAATAATAAAACAAATATTATACTTAAAATC
>JAQCTH010000096.1 GCA_027686065.1 Clostridiaceae bacterium AF10-41 | reverse complement strand
AAATCCTCGTGTCCCTGGTTCGATTCCTGGTCGAGCCACCAAAAAAACACTAACAAATGTTAGTGTTTTTTTATTTTATCTCATCTAGGACTTCCTTTATATGATCTTTAACTTTAACTTTTCTAAATTCTTTTACCAAAATACCATTTTCGTCTATTATAAAAGTACTTCTTTCTATACCTAGAACCTTTTTGCCATACATGTTCTTTTCTTTAATCACATTATATAATTCACAAACAATTTTTTCTTCATCACTTAAAAGAATAAAAGGTAAATTAAATTTTTCAATAAATTTATTATGTGAATTTAAGCTATCTTTACTTATGCCAATTACAATAGTATTTAAATAATTTATTGTTTTTATGTTATCCCTAAAGTTACAAGCTTCATTAGTACAACCTGGAGTATTATCTTTCGGATAAAAATATAATATAACTTTTTTTCCTAGATAATCACTTAACTTATGTTCTTTTCCATCAGATCCAATAAGATTAAAGTCTGGTGCTAAACTTCCTAATTTCATAATAATAATCCTCCTTTTTGACTTTATTTTATTATAGTACGAATAATTATTATTATCAATAAGTAATTAATTATTAGTACTAAACATTATTCTAAATAAATAGCTATATGATTGATACTAATGAGATATTAAATAATTAATATATTTATTTAAATAAAAAACTAAAGATACTAATAATACAATATTAACCATATTTAAGGAATTTAATAAATTCTATATATTTTATTATAAACTCTGTTATAATTAATGATGTTAATAAATTTATTGATTAAAGGAGAATTTTAATGGAAGATAAGATTTTAGCTACCGTAGCAGGAAGAGAAATAAAGGAATCAGATTTGCAAACTGTAATAGCAAGATATCCAGCAGAGAGAAGAGGATATTTTGAAACTGTAGAAGCAAAAAAACAATTATTAGAACAAATGGTTTCTTTTGAGCTTATAAATATTTTAGGAAAAGAATTAAATATAGATTCTACAGAAGAATACAAAGAAAATGTAAGACAGGCAGAAAAGGATATTTTAACTCAATTAACAATAAATAAAGTATTACTAGAAGTTACTGTTACAGATGAAGATGCATTAAATTACTATAATACAAATAAAAATACATTTATACAACAACCTACGATATCAGCAAAACATATATTAGTAGATTCAAAAGAGCTTTGTGATAAGATTAAAAATGAAATAACTTTAAATGAAATAACATTTGAAGATGCAGCTATTAAATATTCAACTTGTCCTTCAAAGGAGCAAGAAGGTAATTTAGGTTCATTTGGTAGAGGAATGATGGTTCCTGAATTTGAAGATGCAGCATTTAGCTTAGAAATTAATGTTGTAAGTGATCCAGTTCAAACTCAATTTGGATATCATTTAATAAAAGTTGAGGATAAAAATGAAGGAAAAGAAATGTTATTTGAGGAAGTTAAGGAGCAAATAGTTAATACATTATTACAAGAAATGCAACAAAGAAAATATTTAGATGTTGTAAAAGAATTAGAAAAGAAACATGGAGTTACTAGAGCATAGAATATAAATTGCGAAGCAATTTCTTTTAGTTCACAGTGCACAATTCACAGTTTAGGATGAAACTACTTCGTAGTTTCTGAATTTTAAGTTATATCAACGATCAAATAGTTGATATAATGCTTTCTTAATTCAGCAGAGCTGAATTATCTCCATAACTGTGTCTTGTGAACTGCGAACTGAAAAATGCTTCGCAAAATTTTACAGTAGTTCATTGAAGGTCAATATGTATCTATCAGATAATCGTATTAGTTCTTCTTTTTGGCTTTTAGATGATTCATCATATACAGAATACACTTTCATACCAGCAAGTTTAGCTCCATTAACAGCTTGTACTATATCTTCAAAAACTAAGCATCTTTGAGGTGATACATTAAGTTTCTTAGCTGATAATAAATATATATCAGGATTATCTTTAGATTTTTTTACTTCTTCTGTTGTTGTTATAGCATCAAAGTAGTCATATATTCCGTTGTTTTTTAGAGTGGCTTCTAGTAATGGAATAGAGTTACTAGTTGCTAGAGCAATTTTTATATTCATATCTTTTAATGACTTTAAATAAGGAATTACTCCATCTTTTAATTTAATAGTGTTAGAGTAGTGATAAAAAGCCATATCATGCCATGTTGACATTATATCTTCTATTGTATTTTCAATATTAAAATTTTCTTTGAAATAAAGGGCTGTTTCTGTAAGAGTAAGATGAGTTATGTCTTCTTGAAGTTTTTCAGGAACAGAAAGTCCGAAATTACCTAAATACTCCTCATCTATTTTAGCCCATATACCCATTGAATCAATTAGTGTTCCATCCAAGTCAAATATAACAGCTTCAATATTATCCATATTTTAGTTACCCCCTTGTATAATATGTTAAATCTATTATTAAATATAGTAATCATACATATTATTTAAATAATATGCAGTTAGTCAATTCAATATCGTGATATTTTATAAAATAAATATAAAACAAATATAAAGTATTATTATAATAAAAAAAAATACTTAAGTAAATAGGAAACATTATATTGATTATAATACATATTATTGAAACTTTATAAAAAGGTTTACAAAGATAGCAATATTGTATATAATAACATTAAAGAGAATATATAGTATATTTGTATTGCGTGTAACCAATTTGGGCATTAGCTTTCTTGCTTTCTAGTGAGGAGGCTTTTTTGTTGCTATTTTACAATAAAATAATAAATTTCAATTTTTTTACATGAGTTTATTTATTGTTTTTCTTGCTAACAAAATATTATCCTAAAATTTTATGAAAAGGAGGGGTCATGATTAATAGCAAGGATACAATTAATTATTAATATTTATTATTTATAGGGGGATTTTTTATGAATAAGAAAAAAATTGCATTATTTTTAGCAGCAACTATGATTACTACTTCATTATTTACTTTACCATCTAACAAAACATATGCTACGGACTCAAAAATTCAAGCAAAAGAAATTGTATCTAAAATGACTTTAGACGAAAAAATTGGACAAATGATTATGCCTGATTTTAGACAATGGAAAGCTCAAGGGGAATCTGCAGTAAAAGATGTGACAGTTATGAATTCAGAAATAGAAGAAATTATAGATAAGTATGATTTAGGCGGAGTTATATTATTTGCTAACAACGTAAAAGATACAGAACAAACAGTTAGGTTAGTTAATGATTATCAACAGGTAGCAATAAATGATAAAGACGGAAATTTACCATTATTACTTACTATAGACCAAGAAGGCGGAGTAGTTACTAGATTAGGTACAGGTACAAATTTACCAGGAAATATGGCTATAGGAGCAACAAGAAATGAAGATGATGCCTATGATTCAGGATACGTAATTGGTAGAGAATTAAAATCATTAGGAATTAATGTTGATTTTGCACCAACTGTGGATGTAAATAATAATCCTAATAATCCAGTTATACATCTTAGGTCAATATCAAGCAATCCAGATTTAGTGGGTAGATTGGGAAGTAAGATTATTGAAGGTATTCAAGGTCAAGGAGTATCAGCAGCAGCTAAGCATTTTCCAGGACATGGAGATACAGCAACAGATTCTCATTATGGACTGCCAGTAGTGAATAAATCTATAGAAGAATTAAGAGATATGGAATTAAAGCCTTTTAAAGCAGCAATAGATAAAGGCGTAGATATGATAATGACAGCTCATATACAATTTCCGCAAGTAGAAAAGGATACTTATGTATCTAAAAAAGATGGACAACAAATTGCATTTCCAGCTACATTATCTGATGATATAGTAACAGGTATTTTAAGAAAAGAACTTTCTTATGATGGTGTTGTAGTAACTGATGCACTTAACATGCAAGCTATTAGTGATAATTTTGGAGAAGCAGAAGCTGTTAAATTAACCTTCAAAGCAGGAGTAGATATTGCTTTAATGCCTACAATCTTAAGAAGCAAAGCAGATGCGATTAAATTAGAGAACATAATAAATGAAGTAAAAGCAGCAGTAGGTACAGGTGAAATACCTTTAGAGAGAATAGATCAATCAGCTGAAAGAATTGTTAAGTTAAAGATAGATAGAGGAATAATGGAAGTTAAAAATGATACTAGAACTTTAGAAGAAAAGATTAACAATGCTAAAGCTGTAGTAGGATCAAAAGAAAATAGAGATATTGAAAGACGGGTTGCAGCTAATGCTATAACTGTAGTTAAAAATGAGAACAATATCTTACCTTTAAATCCTAAGGAAGGTGATAATATACTATTATTAGCTCCGTATGATAATGAATTACCAGGTATGAAATTTGGTATAACTAGATTAATAAGTGAAGGTAAGATAAATGATGTAAATTATGATTTAGTTTCATATAATAAGAAAACAGCATTAGATGATTCAACAAAAGCAAAGCTTGATTCAGCTGATGAAATAGTTATACTATCAGAAATATCAAGCTCTGCACATTTAGCTGAAACTCATTGGTTAACTAAATATCCAACAGAAGTTTTTGAATATGCTAAAACAAAAGGAAAATCTGTGATTTTAGGAAGTCTTGGACATCCGTATGATGTTACAGGTCGTGATGGAGCAGCTGCTAAAGTTATAGCATATGGATATAAAGGTATGGACCCTACAGAAGCAGATGGGGGATTATCACCTATAAAAGCGTTTGGTCCAAATATCCCAGCTATTATGGATGTTATTTTTGGAGCTCATAAAGCAACAGGAATTCTTCCGGTAGATATTCCAAATCTTGCAGCAGATGGAAAGTACGATCTGACTAGCAATAAATATAATTTTGGATATGGAATAACAAATTTAACATCATTAGGAACTACCACTATTGAGATGCCAACTAGTGTTAAAGAAGGTAAAGAATTTATAGCAAAAGTTAAATTAAATAATGTACCAGAGCATTTACAAAGTAAAAATTATTCTGCAACAATTAATTTTAATACAGATGCATTAGAGGTTTTGGAAGTTAAATCTAATAGTGAAAATGTTAAAATATTAAATACTAAGATTGAAAATGGAAAATTAATAATTGATCTAGAAGCTTTAGATGATAAAGTAATAAGTAATGAAAGTTTCGAAATAAAGTTTAAAGCTAAAACTAAAAGCGCTTCAGAAGTTATTAAAGTAGAGAAGCTATCAGTAAAGGATAATAAAGATAGATCATTTATGGCTTTACTATCAGAAGCTACAATTGAACTTATAGAGGATAAAGCTCCAAGTATAGTAGCAGAAGATAAAGTTTTAACTGTAGGAGATAAATTTGATTCGATGAAAGATGTGAAAGCTTCAGATGAAGAGGATGGAGATATATCCTCAAATATAAAGGTTAAAGAAAACAATGTTGATACAACAAAAGTTGGAGAATATAAAGTTGTATATTCAGTTGAAGATAGCAATAAAAATATTACAGAAAAGACAGTTAAGGTAACTGTAAAGGCTAAAGCTAATAATAATAATAATGGTAATAGCAACAATGGAAACAATAATGATTCTAATCTTCCAAAGACAGGGGGAGCATCACCAGTAGGAACAGTTATTTTAGGTAGTATTATGGCTATTGCAGGAGTTGCCTTAAGAAAGTTTAAAAAATAATATAATTAAAAAGGGGAGAAAATATAAATTTCTCCCTTTCATATATAAAAAATAAAAAAATAATAACATATTTGAAACCTTTTTCATATAATTATCATAAATAGAACTATGAAAAGGGGATAAGATTTATGTTGATATTAATATTGTGTGCTTACATATCCATAATCCCAATAGTATTAATCTCTTGTAAATCTATTGGATTTGATGATGAACTTAAAGAGATTAATGATTATATAGATTGTAATTAGCTATGTAATTTAAGAAAAATGCTAAATTATATTTTAAATATAAAAAAAACCTCTCTAATTTAAAGAGAGGTTTTTTATTGGTCGGGGTGACAGGGATTGAACCTGCGACCTCATGGTCCCAAACCACGCGCGCTCCCATCTGCGCTACACCCCGAAGCACATTATAATTATAGTAATTATAATTAATGATGTCAACTATTTTTAAAAGAAAATATTGAAATTGTTATTGTATTGTTTTAAGATATATACTTAAGTAAAGCAAATAATTAGAAGTTTTAATAACATAAAAAATGTTTCAATCAATAAATATATTAAGTTAGGAGTACAAAAAGTGAGAGGAAGTACAATAATAATAATTTTAGGAAGCTTAGGGTTTATAATAATGGGGTTAATATCTATTCGTAGTAAAAAAATAAAAAATATGTTAAAGAATAGTGGGGCATATAATGATATAAATAAATTTATGAAACTTAACGGAATATTTAATATGGCAATGGGGATTATAGGCATTATTATAGGAATAATAGATTATTTTTTAGTTGAGCAATCTAAGTATGTAGTAATATCATTCATAATCTTAATAGCTATATTATCATTAATTCAAAATATAACATTAAAAAAATATAAAAATATATAAAATTTTAATATAGAAATATTTGTAAATGTATTATAAAAATGATATTATATAGCATATAATTAAAGAGATATTTAGGTTAAATCAGTTATGTCAACATAACTAAGTTAATTCCAAATATGTACAGTATACATTTACACCCACTAAATATCTCATTTTAAAAAAAATTACCATTGTCCGAGCTTTCCATAAGTGTTATAATGGTAATATCACGTAGGGAGAGGGGGATGGTCTAAGGACCAAATACTTATGAAAAAGAAGATTTTATCAATTGTTATAGTTGGTGCTTTAACAATGACCTCAGTAACGCCGGTTTTTGCTACTCCTAATGAGGAAGTAACTAATCAGGAAATAAAAGAAAATCAAGCAAAGTATGACGAAATGAATAAGCAAGTTGAAGATATTCAAGGGAAGATATATAATCTAAATGAACAAATATCACCATTAGCAGAAAAGGTGCAAGAAAATCAAAAACAAATAGATACTATTAAGGATGAAGTGCAAAATACAAAGAAAGAAATTGAAACATCAAAGGTGGATATTTCAGAAAAGGAAGAAGTATTAGGAAAAAGACTAAGAGAACTATATAAAACAGGTGGTCAAGGAAGTTATCTAACACTTCTATTTAGTGCGGATAGTTTTAGTGATCTTATATCTAAGTTAGATTCTGCTAGTAGACTTGTAAGCATTGATAAAAAGATTGTGAAAGAGTTGGTAGATAATAAGGAAAAGTTAGATGGAAAAGTTAATTCATTAGAAGAAAAGGCAAATCAAGTAGCTAAGATAAATGAAGAAACTAATAAAGTTTTATCTGAATTAGAAGTAAAGAAACAAGAACAAGAAACACTTATTGCAACAGCAAAAGCCGAACAAGCTAAATTTGATGCAGAGTTTTTATCTGTTTTAGAAAAAACCTTAGTTAATGCGCTATTAGATATATTAATGAATTCTAATGATGTTGATGATTTAAGAAGTGCTGCAGGGAACTTAACATATATAAGAGATGGGCAGCTTAAGAGTGATATTGTAATTGCAGAAGTTAATGAAGCATTGTATAATGCTGAAGATAAGATTGCAAATTTAGAAGTAGCACAGGCAAATAGAGGATCAGGCTCAGGATTATCATCAAGTACAGGTAATTCTATAGTAGACTTTGCATATAAGTATATTGGAACACCATATATTTATGGTGCAACAGGGCCATCATCATTTGACTGTTCAGGTTTTACTAGTTTTGTGTACAGAAATGCAGCAGGAGCTGAGATAACAAGAACTACTTATTCACAACTTGGAGTTGGAACGCCAGTTTCATATGGTGAATTACAACCAGGAGATTTAGTATTTACTTATGGTTCAGACCATGTTGGAATTTATGTAGGTGGAGGACAATATATACATGCTCCTTATGAAGGAGAAAATGTTAAGGTTTCGCCTATTACAGGATTCTATGCGGCAAGAAGAGTACTTTAATTAGAAGTTAATATTTAATATTATATAAACTCCGTCTTTTTATAGATGGAGTTTATTTTTACCTAAAAAGAAATAGAAAATAATTTAATCAGTTATAATATAATTTAAAGAAAACTTTGAAGGATTTAAGTTTAATAAAAGGTCAAGTTATATGATATAATTTATACTGATTTTAAAATAATGATACAAAAGGTAGATATTATTAATTTACTATTATGGTGATACTAATAATGTGAAATAAGGATAGTTAGAGGTAATTAAGATGAATGAAGATATAATATTGTTAGAAGATGAATCAATTGATGATTTACAATTAGAAAATTTATTTTTAATCCAGAAGAAATCAGGATTTAGATTTGGTGTAGATGCGGTTTTATTATCTAATTTTGCAAATATAAAAAATAAACATACAGTAATTGACTTATGTTCAGGAACTGGAATAGTCCCTTTTTTATTATATGGTAAATATAATCCTAAAGAAGTTATAGGAATAGAAATTCAAGATGATATGGTAGAAATGGCTAAAAGAAGTAGCAAATATAATGAATTAGAAGAGAGAGTAAAATTTGAAAGAGGAGACTTAAAAGATATAAATTTTTTAAATAAGCTAGGAAAATTTGATGCTGTAACTGTAAACCCTCCGTATAAATTAAATAACTCAGGAATAATAAATCCTGATGATAAATTAGCCATAGCTAGACATGAAATCTTATGTACATTAGAGGATGTAATAATAGCTTCCAGGAAGCTTTTAAAAGATAATGGAAGGCTGTATATAGTACATAGACCTGAAAGATTAATAGATATATTTGAGCTTATGAGAAAACATAAAATTGAGCCTAAGAGAGTACAAATGATTCAACCTAATATTAAAAAAGCACCAAACATAGTTTTAGTAGAAGGGCAGAGAGATGGAGGGTCATATTTAAAATGGGAGGCTCCATTATATATTTATAATGAAGATGGTAGCTATACAAATGAATTAAATAAAATATATGGTAGGGAGATTTAGTTATATGGAAAAAGGAAAACTATATTTAGTACCAACCCCAATAGGAAACTTAAAGGATATAACACTGAGAGCTTTAGAAATATTAGAATATGTAGATATAATAGCTGCTGAAGACACAAGACAAAGTTTAAAATTATTAAATCATTTTAATATTAAAAAAAGTCTATTTAGTTATCATAAACATAATGAGCAGGGAAAAAGTGAAGATATAATAAATAAGCTGAATGATGGAATTAATATAGCCTTAATTACTGATGCCGGTACTCCTGGTATATCAGATCCAGGCAGTGTTATAGTTGAAAAGTGCATAGAGCAAGGAATAGATTTTGAAGTTTTACCAGGAGCAACAGCTATAACAACAGCCCTTGTGTATTCAGGCTTAGATACTACTAAATTTATATTTAGAGGATTTTTACCAAGAGAAAATAAGGAGAGAAGTCCTATAATTGAAGAAATAAAATATGTTAGAGATACAATAATATTATATGAAGCGCCACATAGAATAATAGATACTTTAGAATATTTATTAAATAATCTAGGAGATAGAAAGATAGCAATATGCAGAGAACTTACTAAGCTTCATGAAGAAATATGTAGAGGAACTATATCATCGGTAATAAAACACTTTACAGATAATAGACCAAGAGGTGAATTTGTTTTAGTAATTGAAGGTAAATCTGAGAAGGAAATACAAGCTGAAAAAGAGGCATTATGGATTGATTTAACAATAGAAGAGCATCTAATTAAATTAATAGAAAGTGGTATAGATAAAAAAGATGCCATAAAATTAGTTGCTAAAGAAAGAAATTTGCCTAAAAAAGAAGTATATAAATACTCAACAGAATTATAATTAAATCCCCTATGAATTTATAAGTTCATAGGGGATTTAATTATAAGCAACTATTTAAATATAAGTATTAAAAATTATTTTTTTAATTCATTTAAGCAGTTTTTACAGATGTTTTTACCTTTGTAATTAACAACATCTCTAGCATCTCCACAGAAGATACAAGCTGGTTCATATTTCTTTAGGATTATTTGCTCACCATCTACATAGATTTCTAAAGCATCCTTTTCAGCTATATCTAATGTTCTTCTTAATTCTATAGGAATAACTATTCTTCCTAATTCATCTACTCTTCTTACTACACCAGTTGATTTCATTATATATTCCTCCTTAAAACAAGTTTCGACATCTTGCAAAGTTAATATTACTAAAAATGTAATTAAAAGTCAATATAAAAGAAAAATATTTTCAAAAATTACAAATTTCGTATATATATCAAAGTTATAAATACAATATACTACCATAAATTAGAAAAGTCAATACTATTTATCAATTTTTAAGTAAAATAGCAAAAAATGTAGAATGGCTTGTACACTGGATTATGTAGCTTATAAAAATATTATTATATATATGATTTAAAAAAAATCAATAAAATAAGAAAAAAATGTAAAAATAAACATATAAATATAAAT
>JAQCTH010000095.1 GCA_027686065.1 Clostridiaceae bacterium AF10-41 | reverse complement strand
TGCCATTTGAAGTATGAAGAAAAAATAAATATATTACCATATATATTTATGGTTTTTATATTATCAAGTTATATATATGTGCTTTTATATAAAAATAAATGGCTGGCAATAATAATTGCTAGCTGTTTTTTTATCATACTTATTTTTAAAGTAAAATTTAAGATATCAATGATTCTTATAGCTTTTTTTATAGTACCACTAATCAATAATTTCTATTATAACAATATATTTATTAGTAATAAGGAAGAAGTTCGAATAATATCAATTAATTCATATGGTGCTATAGGAGAAATAGCAAAAAGAAAAGTATATATGAATGGGAATATAAAGAATGTTAAATTAGGAGAGAAATTTATAATAAAGGGTGAATTTACTAGGGATGTAAATAGGGAAAAGGGGGTGATAGGAGAGTTTAAAGTTGAAGGGATTGAAAAATTAGATAGTGATTTAAAAGAAAGAATATATAAATTAAGGGAAAATATATTTAGTAGATTAAAAGAAAAATTAGGGTATAGGAGAGCTGCAATAGTAACATCTATAGCTTTTGGATATACAGAGTTTTTAGATAGAGATGATAAGGAAGATATGAAAAGCTTAGGGATACTTCATGCTATTTCAGTATCTGGTCTTCATATGGTGTTAGTTTACTCTATATTAAAAAGAATATTTGGAGAAAAGGTTGCTCCTATAATTTCAGCTATATATGTAATATTTTCAGGTGCAGCATTATCAACAATAAGAGCTTACATTATGATGGTGTGCATGAATTTTTCATTGCCTCTAAAAAGAAACTATAATCCTATTGCAGCATTGTCAATGTCAGGAATAATTTTAATGATATTTAAACCTTATAGCATTTTTGAGGTAGGATTCCAATTAAGTTTCTTAGCAACTCTTGGAATAATAATTTTTAATAAAAAGATAAACAAAAAATTATATAAGTTTCCTAAGTTTTTCAGGGAGGGAATATCGATATGTTTATCATCACAAATATTTACCTTCCCAGTTTTAGTTTGTTACTTTAAAGAATTTTCATTTGGATTCCTCCTTGGAAATCTTATTTTAGTACCATTAATGAATATAGTAGTTATACTTGGAAATTTATTGGCTCTAGTTATTAACTTTGAAATGATTTTTAACTATATAGCTTTTTTAGCTTATTATGTTACCATGTTTATAGATATAGGAACAAAGTGGTTACTAAATATAACACCTAATTCAATGTATTTAAATGAATTAATTAATATAAGCTATATAATTATTTTAATAACTATATATTTTTATAAAGAGGGGTATAAAAAAGCAATATATTTTCCAACTGTAATAATTGTCTACTTCTATATGCTAATTTACAGTCCACTTCCTAAGATAGAATATTTTAAAGAAGGTATAATATCAATAAGCTTTAAAGGTGAAAGAGCAATATGTGCATTAAAAAAAGATGTGGATTTAGAGAAATTTAAGGTGATAACATTATCAAAAAATGCTTATAAAGATTTTAATAATATAAAAATAAATAAGAATTTCAATATAGAAAAATATAATAAAGATATTATATTAAAGGGAAAAGATAATAGCTATTTAATTAAGTTATCCAAAGGGAAAAATAGCTCTAATTATGATATAATAGATTTTAAATCAGAGAATTATGGGAAAATAATTTTGATTGATAATAAAGCTTTAGTATTTAATTAAAGAAAGGTAGATTAAGTTGATAGATTTTGATGTACTAGAGGGTGAAATAAAAAAAAATAAAATAGAAAATTCATATATTTTTTGTGGATTAGACGAAGAACTTATAAAAGAGGGAGTAGATTTAATCATAAATAAGACTATAGATAAATCTTTAATGGATTTAAATTATATAAGATTAGATGGATTAACTACAAATTTTGATGATATTATGAATGCTTGTGAAACTATGCCTTTTATGGGGGATAAGAAGGCTGTAGTAATATATAGAGCAGCATTTTTAAAAGATAAAACAGATAGTTCTAATACAAGTATTTATAATGAAATATTAAAGTACTTAAAAGATTTACCACCATATACAATCTTAATAATGTATTTTTTATTTAATGATAAAAGAGATAATCCTAAAAAGAATAATAAAATAAAATCCTTAGATAAAGTTTCTAAAGTAGTTTATTTTGATAGACTTAAGAAAGATAGATATTATAAAAAGGTAGAAGAAGTATTTAAATCTAAGGGAAAAGAAATTGGAAAAATAGAAGCAAAATATTTTGCTGAAAAAGTACAAAATAATTTTGATATAATTAAAAGAGAAGCAGATAAGATTATAGCTTATACAAATGGTAAACAAATAACTAAAAAGGATATAGATAAGCTTATAGCTAATTCAAGTGAAGATGATATATTCGATTTAATTGATTTAATATCTCAAAGAAAAGCAGAAAAAGCAATTGATTTATTAGATGAATTGTTATTTAAAAGTGATCAACATATGCTAATAATAAGCAATATAGAAAATAATTTTAAAAGATTATATGAAATTAAGATACTTAGTCAAAATGGACTTAATATAAATGATATTGCAAGTAAATATAAACTACCAACCTTTATATGTGAAAAACTAGTTAATCAATGCAATAAATTTAATGTGAAGCAATTACAAAAGTTAATGGAAATTTGTTTAGAAACAGAAAATAAACTAAAAACATCTGGTGTAGATAAAACTATGGAGATGGAATTAATGCTTTTTAATATATTTATGGTAAAATAATAGCCGGTCTAATGACCGGCTTCTTATTTGATTACGCCATAGCGTTTAACTTTGCAGCTAATCTTGATTTCTTTCTAGCTACCATGTTCTTGTGACATACTCCTTTTTGAGCTGCCATGTCTAAAGCTTTAACAGCCTTAGGGAAAAGAACGTTAGCTTCTTCTGCATTACTTGCAGCAACAGCAGTTTCAAACTTCTTTATAGCAGTCTTTAAAGCTGATTTAATCATTCTGTTTTGAGAAGTTTTAGCTTCTGTAACTTTAATTCTCTTTTTTGCTGATTTAATATTTGCCATTCTAAATTCACCCCCTTAATAATTTTATAGGGTCTCTTTGCAGCTTTGGGGAAATCTGCATTCGAGTTCGTTTTTAACATACTAGATTATATCATTGAAAGTTTATAAGTTCAAGTATTAAATTATAACAATAAGGAAAAATAAAAAGGATATAAGAATTTTTGGAGGTATTTTTATGATAAATGTAAGAACGGATTTAGCAATTGAAGCACGAGATATGTACACAAAGGAAAATAAAAGGGAATTAGATGGAGTTATTGTAGAAGAGGAAAATGAAGATGATATAAAAATAACTACAGTAACTATAGAAAGTGATGAAGCTGGAAAAGAGCTTGGAAAACCAAAAGGAAATTATATTACAATAGATTTTCCAGAATTCACACATTATGATGGAGAATCTATGGATAAAGTATCAAATGTTGTTGATAATGTTTTAAAGAGACTAGTAGATATTTCTGATGAAAAAACAGCATTGGTTGTAGGTCTTGGAAATTGGAGGGTAACACCAGATGCACTTGGACCAAAGGTAACAGAAAAAATTATGGTAACTAGACATTTAAAACAAGTCATGCCTGATGCAATTGATGATTCCGTAAGACCGGTCTGCTGCATAGCACCTGGTGTTTTAGGTGTTACTGGAATAGAAACAGGAGAAATAATAAAATCCTTAGTAGATAAAATAAAACCCGATTTAGTTATATGTATAGATGCATTGGGGTCAAGAAAATTAGAAAGAGTAAACAGAACAATACAAATAAGTGATACTGGTATTTCTCCAGGAGCTGGAGTTGGAAATCATAGAATGAAAATAAATGAAGAAGTATTAGGTGTAAAAGTAGTTGCAATAGGAGTTCCAACTGTAGTTCATGCATCAACAATAGCAAATGATACTATAGATTTGCTTTTAGATGAACTTATAAGTAAAGCAGAAAGTGGCAAAGATTTTTATAACATGTTAAAGTCAGTAGATAAAGTTGAAAAAAGTAATTTAATAAAAGAAATACTAGATCCTTTCTTTGGAGATTTAATGGTAACTCCTAAAGACGTTGATGCAGTCATAGAATCTCTTGCAAAAATAATAGCAAATGGAATAAATATGGCAGTGCAACCTAATCTAGACATGGAAGACATAAATAAATTTATGAATTAATAAAAGAATTTTAGAAAAAGTATTAATAATTATGTAACTCCCCTAATATAAATATTATAGAGAAGGGGGAGTTGCAGTTGTATTCATTAAGACAAGCTATACCTAATAAACAAAAATCCAAGAGACTTAGAGGAAGTCCATCTTCTAGTAAGGGAAATTTTGGAGTTGGATATATAATAATTATATTTGCAGTTGTTATGTTTTTTATAAGATCTATTAGTGTAATAAATAAATATAATGAAAGAGGTGGGTATGCATATGTTCAAATGCTAAATTTTACTATGCCAGTAGTAAAAACTCAGGTATATGATGAGGGAAACTATGCAGATAACAATCTTTCAATAAAAAATGTAGCATTAGAAGCAATAGGATTAAGAGGAATAAATATTTATGGGATAATTGGAAGAGAAATAAGCTTATTTAATAGTAGTGATGCAAATTCCATAATACAAGAGTCAATTAAAAAATTAACTCCATTTTCATTAAAAAATGATAGTATAGCAAAGATGACGCCAGAAGAAATAGCAGAATTAAATAAAGTAAGTGCAGCATATGATCCAAGTTTAAAGAAAACTTTAGATAGCTCCAAACCAGAAATTCTTATCTTCCACACTCATACAACGGAAAACTATGCTGAATCAGGCAGTGATACAACAGATAGTAACTTCAATGTTGTTGGGGTTGGAGATGTACTAACTAAAGAGCTTGAAGAAGGATATGGAATATCAGTAATACATGATAAAACAAATCATAGTATTTCTTATAATGAAAGTTACTCAAGATCTAATGAAACTCTAAAAAAATATCTAAATGAATATGGTGATTTTAAATTAATAATAGATCTTCATAGAGATGGAGTAGATACTGCTAAAGCAGAGCAATTAAAAAATATATATACAGTTAATTTGAATAATCAAAACTTAGCAAAGATGATGTTTGTTACTGGACAAAATAGTACAAGGTACGGAGCTAATAAAGCCTTAGTAGATGAATTATATAATAAAGCAAATACTTTATTTCCAGGGATAATTAGAAATACTTATGAATATGAAATTGCAGCTACGTCTATTAATTATAGTTTAAGCGATAATTTTGCACTTATAGAAGTAGGGGCAAATGTAAATACGGCTCAAGAAGCAAAATTAACAGCAAAATATATAGCAAGAGTTCTAGCAGAACACATAAACAGATAAATTGAATAAAATTTGGAATTTATGAGCATCCTTTAGATAATAAAAAAACTAGGGGGTGCTTTTTTGTTTAGTAAAAAAGTTTTAATAGGAACAATAATATTTTCGTTAATGGTATTTATAGGATTTATACAAATAAACATAGTAAATACTAAAGCATTATCACCAGTAGGGAATGGTGAAGATAATTATGAACTAGTTAAAGAAGAATTTGGAGAAGACTTTGAAGAATTCATAAGGGATAATGCAGAGGTTAAAATATATACTTCTCAGTTGGAAAATGATAGTACTATTATAAAGATAGAAGATAAGGAATTTAAAGTAAATACCGATAATGTAGTAACAGAAAAAATATATATGGTAGGAAGTAAAATATATAGTGGGTTTAACAGTATAAAGAATAAAATTAATGGAAAAATAAAAAATGATAATAAAAATGAAGAAACAAACTCAATAAATGAAGAAACAAATTCAACAGATGAAGGTAATAAAGAAGATGTAAATAATACAGAGATTGAAGGAAAAGAAGAAAGTACCAATACTAATAATGATAAATTAGATAAAATAGTAGATGATTTCTTAGAAAAATCTAATTAATTTCTAGTTAAATCAAAAATTAACTAGAAATTATTAATTATCAGTTGGTAATTGTTAATTTTTAATTGCTGTACATTTATATTGACACATATCGTAGATATTATGATATAATTTACCTTGATTTAATTATAATGGGGGTGAAGTGACTATTAACCAAGAACACGGTTGTAGTTTTATATATGAGTAGTAATAGACAAGAGCATATTAGAAATTTTTCAATAGTTGCCCATATAGATCATGGGAAGTCAACCCTAGCTGATAGATTATTAGAAGCCACAGGAACGCTTACTCAAAGAGAGATGGAAGAGCAAATCCTTGATAATATGGAAATAGAAAGAGAAAGAGGAATAACAATAAAGTCACAAGCAGCAAGACTTATCTATAGAAGAGAAAATGGAGAAGAATACATATTAAACTTAATAGATACTCCAGGACATGTAGATTTTACATATGAAGTTTCAAGAAGTTTAGCTGCATGCGAAGGAGCAGTTTTAGTTGTAGATGCCACACAAGGTGTTCAAGCACAAACATTAGCTAATTGTTATTTAGCATTAAATAACGACTTAGAAATAGCTCCAGTAATAAATAAAGTAGATTTACAATCTGCAAGACCAGAAGAAGTTAAACAAGAAATAGAAGATATAATAGGAATAGAAGCCCAGGATGCACCAATGATATCTGCAAAAACAGGCTTAAATATTGTAGATGTATTAGAAACAGTAGTAGCAAAGGTACCAGCTCCAAATGGAGATGAAGAAGCACCTCTTAAAGCATTAATATTTGACTCATATTATGATAGTTATAAAGGTGTTGTTTCATATGTTAGAATTTTTGATGGTGTAGTTAAACCAGGAACTAAAATTAAATTAATGGCTACTAACAAGATATATGAAGTAACTGAAGTTGGAGTGTTTACTCCAAAAACTTTACCAATAAATGAATTAAGAGCTGGAGATGTAGGTTATATCGCAGCTTCAATAAAAAATGTAAGAGATGCAAGAGTTGGGGATACTATAACAGAAGCTGATAGACCTGTAAAAGAATCATTACCAGGATATAAGCCAGCTGTACCTATGGTTTACTCAGGAATATACCCTGTGGATGGAGCAAAGTATCAGGAACTTAAAGATGCATTAGAAAAACTTCAAATAAATGATGCAGCTTTAAACTTTGAACCAGAAACATCTATTGCTTTAGGTTTTGGTTTTAGATGTGGATTCTTAGGATTATTGCATATGGAAATAATTCAAGAAAGAATCGAAAGAGAGTTTAATTTAGATATTATTACAACTGCTCCATCAGTTATATATAAAGTAATAAGAACTAATGGAGAAATAATTGAACTTACAAATCCAACAAATCTTCCAGAAGCTACAGAAATAGAATATATGGAAGAACCTATAGTAAAAGCAAGTATAATAGCCCCTTCTGATTATGTAGGAGCTGTAATGGAATTGTGTCAAGAAAGAAGAGGAACTTTTATTGACATGCAATACTTAGAAGAAACAAGAGTTTCTATTAATTATGATATTCCATTAAATGAAATAGTATATGATTTCTTTGATACATTGAAATCAAGAACTAGAGGTTATGCATCTTTAGATTATGAATTTAAAGGATACAAACAAACCGAATTAGTTAAGCTTGATATAATGTTAAATGGTGATGTTGTAGATGCTCTATCTATGATAGTACCAAGAGAAAAAGCATATGAAAAAGGAAGAGGAATAGCTGAAAAGTTAAAAGAAATAATACCAAGACAAATGTTCGAAGTTCCAATTCAAGCTGCAGTTGGATCTAAGATAATAGCAAGAGAAACTGTTAAGGCTATGAGAAAAGACGTTTTAGCAAAATGCTATGGCGGAGATATATCAAGAAAGAAAAAACTATTAGAAAAGCAAAAAGAAGGAAAGAAGAGAATGAGACAAGTGGGATCTGTTGAAATACCACAAGAAGCGTTCATGGCTGTTCTTAAAGTAGATAAATAATTTAGATAAAAAAAGGCTAAGCTCCAAAAGGATGCTTAGCCTTTTTTATAGATAATTATAAGAGTAAGGTGGTAATACTTTATTATATTTTATGTTGGGTAAGATTGTTCATATAATAAAAGATTATTTAAGGTAAATATTTTCTATATAACTATATAATAAAGACAAATCATAAGTTCCTGCTATTAACTTAAGATAAGGAATTAGTTTATAAGAATCCATTTCGATAAATTTAGAAACCTTTGGATTAACTCTGAAATAATTGGATTTTAAAAGTTCTGTACAATAAATATTTTCTAAATCAGTCATTCCATCCATTAAAAGAGATAGCAGTGGTGATTTCATTTTAGATAATGGATGAAATGACCATTGAAAAACACCCCAATTATCTGTTTTTTTAGTGATTCTTTCAGGGCTATCACCAGTACCTATAGATAATAATTTTATTTGCTTTAAATCATAGGAATGATTAAATTTTGATAAAGTGTACAACAATGATATGGCAGTAGGAGAATTAGCAATAACGCCTCCATCTATAAAGCCTTTATATGATGGAAAGTATGTAGGAGCAGCTGAACTTGATAATATTGCATCTTTGACACTAAAATTCGTAGTGAGATTTTCAGATAAATTATTAAAGAATATAGGTTCCCAAGAATCTCTTGTAATTCCCTTTACATTAAAAGAAGGAATAAAAATATATTTTTTAAGATCTCCTATCTTAAAATCATCAGGAAAGTAGTTAGAAATAATATTTTTTAAATTAGTATTATTAAACTTAGGACGAAATAAATTGAAGTGGGAGTGAGAAAAAATTTTTTTAGCAACAGGAACGCTATATAAATAGCTTAGATCTTTAATAGAAACCTTATTAGCTAAAAGTGAAGCTATTATAGAGCCGGTGGAAGTTCCAGTAAATAAATCTACATCATCTAAAAAGTTTGGATATTTATCACAGATTCTACTTAAAATTTCAACACTTAGAGCACCTTTAACCCCTCCACCATCAAAAGCAAGTATCCTAAAAGTTTTCAAAATTGATATCTCCTTATATAGAAATATACAATTAATATATTCAAAACAACAGAAATGGTTATATTTTGTTTCGCAATTTATAATTATTTGTAATTAAATTATGGAAATGTAAATATATTTAAATTGAATAAATTATTATGTGAGGTGTATAGTATGTTAGAGGCGAAGGTAAGAGATATAAGAAAAAAGGGAAAGGTTCTAAGAAATTCAGGGCTTGTAACTGGAACTATCAAAAAAAGAAATGGAGAATTATGCTTAATATCAATGATTAGCCATAAGTTAGAAACACATCTTTTAAGATATGGATTAAAATCAAAGATTAAGATAAATTTTCAAGGTACTCTAATAGATGCAAGAATAGATCGAGTTCAAAAGGATGTAATATTTCATAATGTAATAAATATAGATTTATTAGAAGTATAATATAGTTTTTATTTAATAATCTGTAACATAATCTATTTATAGTAGTTAAGTTACAGATTATTTTATAATTTTCTTTTTTCAATTTTATATTAATATATAAATTTATATTGTTTTGGAGTTAAGGACGTTAATAAATGAACTTACATATCTTTATTATAGTTGGTCAGAATAATATAAATTAAGTATAATATATACATAATAGTTTATAGAAAGAGAGATTTAAAATGAAAGAAATATCATTATATATACATATACCATTTTGTAAGCAAAAGTGTTTTTATTGTGATTTCCCATCTTATGCCTCAATAGATTATCTTAAAGAAGATTATGTTGATGCATTATGTAAAGAAATAGAGGATAAAGCAATAAAATATAAAATAAAGAGTATATTCATAGGAGGAGGAACTCCATCATATTTAGAAATGAATCAAATAGATAAACTTATGAAAAGTATAAATAAACTTAACGTATCAAAAGATATGGAATTTACAATGGAATGTAATCCTGGAACATTGAATAAGGAAAAATTAGAAACAATGCTAATAGGAGGAGTAAATAGAATTAGTATGGGGCTTCAGGCCGTACAAAATTCACTACTAAAAGATATAGGAAGAATTCATAGTTTTAATCAATTTAAAGATAATTTTAATTTAGCTAGAGAAGTAGGGTTTAAGAACATAAATGTAGATTTGATGTTTGGGTTGCCAAATCAAAAGGTAGAGGAATGGGTAGAATCATTAGAGGAAATAGCGAAGCTAAAACCAGAGCACATATCAGCCTATAGCTTAATTATAGAAGAAAATACAGCTTTTTATAATCTTTGGGAAAGAAATAAATTAATATTACCTACAGAAGATGAAGAAAGAGAAATGTATTCCATAACTAAAAAAATATTAAAAAAATATGGATATAATCAATATGAAATATCTAATTATTCAATAGAAGGATATGAATGTTATCATAATAAAATATATTGGAAATGTAATGATTATTTAGGTGTAGGTTCAGCTTCAAGTTCATTTATTGAAGGGAAAAGAATAAAGAATATAGAAAATGT
>JAQCTH010000094.1 GCA_027686065.1 Clostridiaceae bacterium AF10-41 | reverse complement strand
AGGATAAATTTTTCATCATAAAAGGCATTACAGCTGATACAATAATTTCTTAATACAGATCCATGTAATTCAAAAACATTTTTACTTCCAGCTTCTTGGTGAAGTCCATCTATATTTTGAGTTATAACTGCCTTTAATTTTCCCATTTCTTCAAGCTTAACTAATTCTATATGAGCTTTGTTAGGCTTAGCTTCAGGATAAATAAGTTAAGTCCATTAGCACTTCTAAAGTCTGGAATACCTGATTCTGTACTTACGCCTGCTCCTCCAAAGAAGACTATGTTATCACTCTCATTTATTATTTGAGTTAATTTATATATATTATTTTCCATAAAATCATCTCCAACATTATTTTTATTTATTATATCATAGGATAACTATATTTCATTATTTGTATTCTGATATAATTATAGTAGATTAAAAAGTAATTTATAAAGTGAATAATTGACATTGAGTATGTTTTACTCCGTAAAACTTAAATTTAGATAAACCATTTGGACAAATTTGAGCAAACTTAGCTAGGACTTATAAATTTTAATACCTTACAATAAATACATGAGGTGATATAAAGATGGATTGTATCCAAAGTATACAAAAAGCAATTGATTATATGGAAAGTAATATTTTAGAAGACATTAATTATGAGGATGTAGCAAGATATGTTTATATGTCAAATTATCATTTTCATAGATTATTTAGCATGATAACAGGTATAACGGCTAACGAATATATAAGAAAAAGACGATTGTCTATGGCTGGACAAGAAATTTCTATGTCGGATGCTAAAGTTTTAGATATTTCATTAAAGTATGGATATGATTCTCCAGAGAGTTTTTCGAAAGCATTTATGAGATTCCATGGAGTAACCCCCAGTATAGCAAGACGTTCTGGAATGGAATTAAAATCTTTTAATCGCCTTATAATAAAAATTTCATTGGAAGGTGGAACAATTATGGATTATAAGATTGTAAAAAAAGAGAGTTTTAAGTTACTAACAAAGGTTAAGGAGTTTAGAGTTGAGTCAATTTCAGAAGAAGATAATAGGGATATACCTAACTTTTGGAATGAATGTGCAGAAAGTGGAGTTCTAAAGCAATTAAAAAGTAATACAGAAAAACATGATATTTATGGAGCCTGTAAGCCTATATCTAAAGAAAGTAAATATTTTGATTATGGAATCGCTATGGAATATTGTGGTGGTTATATACCCGACGGATTTGTGGTATGGGATGTAAAGCCAACATTATGGGGCGTTTTTAAGTGCATAGGAGAAGATGAAAAATGTATTGGTGAAATGTGGAATAGAATATTTAATGAATTTTTACCAAGCTCAGAATATACAATGTTAGATGATATTGATTTTGAATTTTATAAAGAAGATAATAATTCAAATTGTTTTTGTGAAATATGGATACCTGTTGAGAAGAAAATAAATTAGATTCTACTAAATAGTGAAAAATTTTTTTATATTAAAGACATACAAGAGGTTTAAATAATCTTTGTATGTCTTTATTTAGTATTAGAATTATACACATAATTAAAATGAAATTTACAATAAAAAATACTTTTAAAATGAGTTGTTATATATTGACAATATATCGGGTAGTGATATAATTAATATATCAGATAACGATATATCGAAGGGAGACTTATAAAATGGGAACACCTATAACAGAATCAACTTATTATATATTGTTAGCAGTGTTAAAACCTAATCATGGTTATGGAATTATTCAAAAGGTAGAAGAACTAACTAATGGCAGAGTTTTATTAGGGCCAGGAACTCTTTATGGTGCTATAAATACATTGCTTGAAAAGAAGTGGATTATGCTTTATAGCGAAGAAAAAGATTCAAGAAAAAAAAAGGAGTATTTGATTACTGAGATTGGAAAAAAAAGTTTAGTTGATGAGGTAAATCGCTTAGAAGAGCTTATAAAAAATGGTAGAGAGGAGTTGAGTAAATGATTAAATTTAGATGGTATTATGATAAAGATCGAGAAGAAGAATTTTTAAATGAGATGGTATCTAAAGGGTATGCAATGACACGTTTTTTCTTAGGAGTGTATTGGTTTGAAAAATGTAAGCCTGGAGAATACACTTATAGAGTTGATATTATGAGAGATAAGGATACAATGCAGAAAAATGAATTTTATGATTTAATTCGTGAAACAGGCGGTGAACTTGTAGAAACTTGGGGCGTATGGGCTTTCTTCAGGAAAAAGGGAGCTTTCGAATTATATAGTGATAATGAAAGTAAGATAGAACAGTATACTAGAATACAAAGAACATTTTTAATTTTAGGGATATGTGAGACGTTAATACTACCATCACAATGGAGTAATTATTTAAATTATAATTCAAATTTTTCACTTTATTTTGCTATTCCATTAAGCATCCTATGTGCTACTTTTTTTTATCAAGTATATAAGTGTCAGAGAAAGATAATATCTTTAAAAAAAGAGAATGAATAAGTTTTAAAATTAGAGTGCTTAACTATGCACTCTTTTTATTTTATGTTAAATAATGTATATTATTATATAATTAGGTAAATGAATATTTGGGGGAGGAATATTATGAATCATTTAGGAACGAAAACCATAGAAACAAAAAGGTTAATATTAAGAAGGTTTAAAAGAAGTGATGCAGAAGATATGTATATCAATTGGACAAGCGATGAAGAAGTAACTAAGTACTTTATGTGGGCTACTCATAAGAATTTAAAGGATTCAAAGGAATATATTGATTTTCTTATAAAGAAACATGAGGAAATAAATAATTATGATTGGTTAATAGAACTTAAGGAAACTAATAAAGCTATAGGGCAAATTGGAGTAGGCAAATTTAATGAAAGCGTAGAATCAGCTCATATTTACTATCTTATAGGTAGAGAATGGTGGAACAAAGGGATAGTTTCTGAAGCATTTTCTGCTGTTATAAAATATTTAATTGAAGATGTAGGGGTTAACCGTATAGAGGCTAGACATGATACACGTAATATATACTCAGGAAAGGTAATGGAGAAATGTGGATTAAAGTATGAAGGAACCTTAAGAGAAGCAGGAAGAAATAATATCGGAATATGTGATGAAGCTTGGTATGGGTTACTAAAAAAAGATTATAATATAAATAAAAATAATTAGTTCATATAATTAATTTAACAAATATAGAATTGTTATTTGGATAAAAATGTATAATAATATGATATAATTATAGAACTATTATGAAGAAACCAAGATATTAGAATATAAAAGGAGGATGGGAAATTAGATGAAAGATAAGGAAAAGGTATTATTAGGTTTAACATGTTTTCTAGGAGGAGTTGTAGCTGGATTTTTAATTGCACCAATCAAGAGAGGTATATACTGTGGAAATAACTGTGGAAACCATGTTTCAAAGGCAGAAGATTTAAAGAAAATTACAGAAAATAATTTGGAAAAATATATAAATGAAATGAATAGTTAGTTTATATAGGAAGAGGATTATGAATACACAAAGGAGGCTAAGGTATGAATAGGATAATAATTATTGGATGTGGTGGAAGTGGAAAGTCTACATTAGCCAGAAATTTATCTGAAAAAACTAATTTACCAGTGATTCATCTCGATAAAATTTTTTGGAAAGAAGGCTGGGTAAATATTTCAAGAGAAGAGTTTAATATTTTGCTTAAAGAAGAATTAAAAAAGGATAAATGGATAATAGACGGTAACTATGATAGAACTTTAAAGGAGAGACTGAAAGCATGTGATACTGTAATATATTTAGATTATTCAAGAATAACCTGCTTATTAGGTGTGATAAAAAGAGTTTTATCAAGTTATGGTAAGTCTAGAGCAGATATGGCAGATGGCTGTCCAGAGCGATTTGATTTAGAATTTATGAAATGGATATGGAATTTTAATAAAAATCATAGAGCTGATTTTTATAATATTCTTAAAGGGGAAAGGGATAAATCAGTATATATTTTTAATTATAGAAAAGATTGTAATAAGTTTTTAAATAGTATATATGCAGATTAAAAGAAGGGGTAAGTAGAATATTAAATTACCCCTTTATCTAATGTAAATAGTTATTTATTATAAGCTTAAACAGTATATTAAAAAGAACAACAAAGATATTAACAATAAAATTATAGATAAATCTATTCTAAGTGAACTATTATTATTTTCCAAAATATCACCTCATTGAAATTATATCCAGTTCATAAAGGTCTAATCAAAGTTTGAAAAAGTAATTGAAAAATATATGCTAAAAATTAATTTTATTATTGTATTATTATTTAAATAAAAAAATAAAAAAAATTTCAAAAAAACATTTACATTCAAAAAAGCATATGATATTATAAGTACATAATTAAATAAGTAGTGTGTTACTGGTTATGCAGGCAAGGACTAAAAATATTATAGATATAGCTATATCTATAAGGTTTTGGTCCTTTTTTATTTTTTAATATTATTTATAAAAAGCTTCATAACTTTAATCTTAAATGGAAATAATAAATCCATAGTAGCATGAACTACTGTAGTAATCTATTTTTATTAATATAAATTTTTAAGGAGGAATTATAAATGCTACAATTTTTACAAAGAATAGGTAAAGCTATCATGCTTCCAATAGCAGCTTTACCAATAGCAGGTATTTTATTAGGAGTTGGTGGTGCTTTACTAGGAATAGCAGGACTTGACAATCCGCCAGCAGTTTATCAACCACTTATATCTTTTGTTACTATTCCAGCTGTAACTGCAATATTAACAATAATGAAGAACATTGGGGATATAATATTTGGTAACTTACCTTTATTATTTGCAGTAGGTGTTTCAGTTGGACTAGCTAAAAAGGATAAAGGAACAGCTGCATTAGCATCAGTATTTGGATTCATAGTTATGAACCAAGTTATTTCTACAATGTTAACTTTAGGATTAACTCAATTAGGTGTTGTTACTCCTACAGAAGTTGGTGCATATGGTACTTATGTAACTACTAACTTAGGTATATTTACATTAAATATGTCAGTATTTGGTGGTATTATAACAGGTATAGTTACAGCAATATTACACAATAAATATCATACAATACAATTACCACAAGTTATTGGATTCTTTGCAGGATCAAGATTTGTTCCTATAGTAACATCATTAGCAATGGCATTAGTTGGAGCAGCTTTAGCATTCTTATGGCCAATAGTTCAAAATGGTATAGGAGTACTTTCTGAATTAGTTAGAAATGCAGGAGCAATTGGAACATTCTTCTATGGAGTTATTGAAAGAGCATTGATTCCATTTGGATTACACCATGTATTCTATACACCATTCTGGTTTGGATCATTTGTTGAAGGAAAAATATTAGTAGATGGAACATGGCAAACAGTTGCAGGAGCTAATACAGCTTACTTTACTCAATTATCAAGTATGGGTAGCTTAGTTGGAGCTTCATCATCAGATATGGCAACAATAGTTTCAGGTACAACAAGATTTATGGCTGGTAAATTCCCATTCATGATATTTGGTCTTCCAGCAGCTGCTTTAGCAATGTATAGAACAGCAGCTCCAAGCAAGAAAAAAGTTGTTGGATCATTATTAGTATCAGCAGCAGTAACAGCAATGTTAACAGGTATTACTGAACCAATCGAATTTACATTCTTATTCGTTGCTCCAGTATTATACGGAGTACACTGTTTATTAGCAGGATTATCATTCATGTTAATGGATATATTAAATGTATTTATAGGTATGACATTCTCAGGTGGTATAATAGACTTTACATTATTCGGTTTATTACCAGCAGGAGCAGGAGTACCAACTAACTGGATAATGGCTGTAATTGTTGGTTTAGTATATGCAGTAGTTTATTACTTCTTATTCTTATTCATCATAAAGAAGTTTAACTTAAAAACTCCAGGTAGAGATGAAAGTGAAGAAGAAACTAAACTTTATACTAAAGCAGATTACCAAGAAAAAGCTGGAATTCCTCAAGCTGATATAAAAGAAGCTTCAAAGGGTAAAAGTAATGAAATAGTTGAAAAGGCTCCAGCAGTTTTAGAAGCATTAGGCGGAGAAGCAAATATAGTTAGTGTTGATGCTTGTATAACTAGATTAAGAGTTGAAGTAAAAGATAAAGCAAATGTAAATAAAGATAAATTAAAATCATTAGGTGCAGCTGGCGTTGTTGAAGTTGGTAACGGAATTCAAGCTATTTTCGGAGCTAAAGCAGATGCATATAAAAATGAAATTAAAAACATCATAGATATGGATTAATATAAATTGAATTTCCCTATAAATAAAGAATCATTAGCTTAGCTAATGACCCCTAGACTGCTGATAAGTATCAGCAGTCTTTTTTTGTTGACTTAAATTTAAAAGAATAATATAATTTGTATATACAAATAGTATATACAAATAGTATATACAAATTATATTATTTATATGAAAAGATTTCTAAGTTAAATAATTATATAAAGGATTTAAGTTTTATTATGATGTAAGGGAGATTTTATATGGATACAAAAATCGGATTTTCTCAAGTAAATATAACACCACCAATTGGAGTATTACTTTCAGGTTATGATAATTTTAGGACTTCAAAAGGTATCCATGATAACTTATTTGCAAGAATATTAATAATTGATAATAATGAAGAATTATTATGTTTTATACAAATGGATATAATTTGTGTGGATTATTATTTTATTCAAGAGTTACAGGATAAAATTAAACACTTAGGAATAAAAAGAAGAAATTTAATTGTAGGAGCTACACATACTCATTCTGGCCCTAAGGGAGTTTCTAATAATATAAATGGAGTACTTAAGGGATTAGAAGGAATATTTGGAGATTATAATAAAAATTTAGTTGAAGATTATATTAATAAATTGGTAGAAGGTGTAAGAATAGCTTTAGATAATAGAGAAAAATGTGAAATACAAATATCAACTTCAAATGTTTATAATGTTTGTAGTGAAAGGCATAATAGTAAGTTTCCTTGGGATACAGGATTATTTACAATAGAATTTTTATTTAATAATGGTAAAAAAGTATTAATGTATAATTTTTCATGTCATCCAACAATAATGAATCAAGAAAATTTATATATTACAGCTGATCTTCCTTCAGGGGTATTAAAGCATTTAGGAAATTCATACGATATGATTATTTTTACTAATGGAAGTGCCGGTGATATAAGTACTAGATTTACAAGAAAAGAATCATCATTTGATGAAGTAGATAGGCTTGGAAAAAATTTATCAGATGCAATAAAAAGTAGTTTAAGCAATCCTATATATAAAGGACCTATAAATAATATAAAAGTTAAAAATTATAATTTAGATTTAGAAATTAAAGATTTAGATAGTGTTGAAGATGCTGAAAAAATATTATATGAGTTAGAAGGAAAATTAGAAGAAGCTAAGAAAGAGGCAATGTCTTATAATGATTTAAGAGTAATAGAATCTCAATATGAAGGGGCTTGCACAAATTTAAAATTTGCTAGAAATATAGGTAAAATGGATAAGCTAACTGTGGAAATAAATATAATTGAAATAAATAACTGGAAGTTTATAACAATACCAGGTGAGCTTTTTTCAAGTTTAGGCAAGAAGATAAGGGAAGTTGGGAATAATATAATTTTAGGATATACAAATGGATATTATTTATATTTTGCTGATGAAGAGTCTTTTGATAATAAATGTTATGAAGCTTCTTCAAGTATTATAAAGAGAGGACAAGGGGAGAAAATGATTTCCTTTGTTTTAGAGAAGTTAAAACAAGATTTTGAAAATAAATAAAATATAAAATGATTAAAAATAATAAATTATGCAGGGGGTATATAAATGATAATAAACAAGTATTTAGATTTTGTAATTTCAAAACTAAAGGAAGTACAAGAAACTCAAAGTGAAAATATAGAGAAGGCAGCAGACTTAATAGTAGAATCTTGTAAAAAGGGTGGAAGATTTTATGTATTTGGCTCAGGGCACTCTCATATGGTAGCTGAAGAATTATACATTCGTGCTGGAGGATTAGCATATGTACAAGGGATATTACCTCCAGAATTAATGTTACATGAGATGCCTAATAAAAGCACATATTTAGAACGATTAGATGGATATTCAAAAAGCATTCTAGATTTATATAAAGTAAACAAAAATGATACTATAATGGTTGTTTCTAATTCAGGAAGAAATAATGTACCTGTTGAAATGTGTTTATATTCAAAGGAAATAGGAGCAAGTGTTATTGCATTAACATCTCTTAAACATTCTACTAAAGTTGAATCAAGACATAAGTCAGGAAAAAATATGTATCAAATAGCAGATGTAGTAATAGATAATTGTGCTGAAAAAGGTGACGCTGCATTTTATGTAGAAGGATTTGATGTACCTATAGGAGCAACTTCAGATGCTACAGGTATAGCAATAGCTCAAGCTATAATAGTAGCTGTTATAGATAAATTAGTAAAGGCGGGAATAGAACCACCAGTATTTAAAAGTTCCAATTTAGATGGAGCAGATGAGTATAATAATGAATTATTCAATAGATATTATTAATATTTAAGATAAGTAGTATATAGATAATATATTATATTTGAACTAATGTTTAATAATATGCTATATTAATATAAAACATAGGCAAGATATAGAATTATATTAATTTAAAAGCAGGTGACTAGATAATGAAGGAATCAGGAAAGCCTATTTATAAAGAAATTATTGATTATATAAAGAATGAAATAAAAGATGGAAGGTATGAAAAAGGAGAAATTATTCCTACTGAAGAGGAATTTTGTACTCTTTTTAATACAAGTCGTATGACAGTAAGAAGGGCTATTGATGATTTAGTTAGTAAGGGGATGTTGACTCGTATAAGGGGTAAAGGAACCTTTGTAGCTAAGTTCAATATTGAAAAAACAATGAACTCAGTTTCTAAGGGCTGGAGCGAAACAATGGAAGCTTTAGGTTTTAAAACTTTCTCTAAAATTTTAATGTTTAATAAAGTTAAAGCTGATAACTATATTGCAGATAATTTAAAAATACCTGTAAATAGTGAAGTTTACGTTTTGGAAAGATTAAGGTATGCAGATAATAACCCCGTAGTAATAGAAAAAATATTTGTATCAGCTGATAGGTTTCCTGATCTCGATCAATATGTTCTTGAGAATGAATCAGTTTATGATGTATTGAGAAAAAAATATAATATTAAGATAAATCATTCTTATCAAAAATTAAAAGCAGTAGAATTATTAGGAAAAAAAGCTAAATTCTTTTCAGATACAGGAAAAGCAATTGTCATTGAGATAATTACCACAAATTATGATCAATATTCTAAACCTATAGAATTTGGTATAGATTATGTAAATAGTGAGGTTTATTCTTTAAGATATGTAATTAAGGAATAAAGATATTATTTCAAATTACGGATGAATTTAATTTTTAAATTTAAGAATTTTTATAAAATAGAAAAAGGCTATACTTCTGACTAAGCTAAATTACATTAAATAAGTGTGATTTATTAGTTAGAAGGATAGCCTTATTATATTAAGGATTTTTATATTAACCATAAAATTAAATATATAATTATTCAAGATTAATAAAAAGAAAATTGATACTACTAGAAAGTTAGTTATAATTATATTAAAGGGAGGGCTGAATATGGATATAGGAATATTAGGCTATGGCGGAGTAGCTAAAGCTTTAATAAAATTATTACAAGATAAAAAAGATGCATTAAAATCTATGAATTTAGATATAAAAATAAAATATATAATAAAAAGTGATGGTGGAATTTACAATAATAATGGAATAGATATTGAAGAAATTATAAAAAATAATTTTAATTTAAAAACATATAAAGATAAATTTGATGAAAAAATAAATATAAATACTATTATAAAAAATAAAGATATAGATACTTTAATAGAACTAACAAGCACTAATATAGAAACAGGTGAGCCAGGATTAACACATATAAAATTAGCACTAGAAAATTCTATTAATGTAGTAACAGGAAATAAAGGGCCAATACTATTACAATATAAAAATTTAAAAAAGTTAGCGAATAAAAATAAAGTTAACCTTGGTATAGGATGTACAACAGGAGGTGCACTTCCATCCATAAATGTTGGTACCTTTGATTTAGCTGGAGCAAATATACTAGCAATTGAAGGGATATTAAATGGAACAAGTAATTATATTTTGACTGAAATGTATGAAAATGAAATTGAATATAGTGAAGCTTTAAATAAAGCAATAGAATTTGGAATTGCAGAAGCAAACTATAATTTAGATGTGCAAGGTTATGATACTGCATCAAAAATATTAATATTAGCAAATGCTATTATGAATTCTGATTTAAGTATTAAAGATATTGATATAAAGGGAATAGATTTATTAGATAAGAATTTAATAATGAATGAAAAAAAGAGAGGTAATAAAATTAAGTTAATAGGAAAAGTATATAAAGAAGGTAGTCAAATAAAAGCATATGTAAGACCAGAAGTAATATGTAAAAGTCATCCTTTATACTTTGTAGATGATAAAAATAAAGGTGTATTTTATAGTACCGATACATTAGGGGATATTAGTGTAATAGGTGGTGCATCAGGAACAATGAATGCAGCAGCATCTATATTGAGAGACATTATAAATATAAATTGCGAATATAAAGGCTACGATAAATAGATATGTTT
>JAQCTH010000093.1 GCA_027686065.1 Clostridiaceae bacterium AF10-41 | reverse complement strand
TTAAAAATAATTTATTATAAAAGTATTATTTTAGTTATAGAAATTTAAAACTTTACACAAGGTAGTATATGTAGCATACTAAAATTAATACAGAAGGGAAGTATTATATTTTGAAACCATATGATAAGACATATTTATTAGAGAAAATAAAGGAGTATAATAACTTAATATCTTTAGGGAAGATTGGAAGTTTTGAAATAAAAAATACCATAGATAAAAGAGATTTTATTAATGGGTATATGTATAATAAAAAGGAAAATATAAATTTAAATATTTTAGAGTTACATGGACCTAATAATATATGGATGAAGATTTCTCCACTTGAAATAGAAAGTTCATATATGTTTATAAAATATGCTAAAGGAAAAGTTGGGGTAGTTGGACTTGGATTAGGCTATGTTGTGCAAGAGTTAGCTAAAAAGAAGGATATAAGCGAAATTATAGTTTATGAGAAAGAAAAAGATATAATAGACTTATATAACTCTAATTTTAAAGAGAATCCTAAAATAAAAGTTGTAAATACAGATGCATATAAAGCAAAGCAAGATAATTTTGATTTCTTCTATGTTGATATATATGAATATAAGCTTACAACAAGAGTAGTGGAAGATTATGTAATTTTTAATAAATTGCATAATATAAAGGAATATTTGTTTTGGGGAATAGAACACTTTTTATTAAGTTGTAAATATGAAGAGATAGTTTGGGTATACGTTCCGGAAATGTGGATGGAAATCAGTAAGAAAATATTTACAGCACTTCAAGATTCAAATTTATTGAATTATTATAATCAGTTAGATGAGAAACTTGTAAGTGAAGTTTTAGATAAATTTAAAATTGTTTTGGATGAAGCTTAATCAGTGCATATTTTTAAAGTCACAGTTTATAGTTAATAGTTAAAGAGGATTTTCAGAATTCTGAAAATCAAAAAAATACTGCTGGAATTTTCTCAGCAGTATTTTTATTTTTACAATTTAGCGAAAGCTGAATTGTTTCCTAAATTGTTAATTGTACATTGTTAATTGGGTAAGCTTACTTAACAACAATGTTTACAAGTCTCCCTTTTATAACTATAACCTTTACTATAGTTTTACCTTCTGTTGAAGCAACAATAGATTCATCAGCTAAAGAAGCAGCTTTAATTCCTTCTTCATCTAAGTCTGTAGATACGTTAATTTTTGTTTTAATCTTACCGTTAACTTGAATAGCTATTTCAACTTCATCTTTAACTAAAGCCTTTGGATCATATGTTGGCCAAGTTTCATTGAATATTGAGAAGTCTAATCCAAATAAACTCCATTGTTCTTCGGCAAAGTGAGGGGCAAAAGGTGCAAGAACTTTTAAGAAATTAATACAAGTATTTTTTAAGAACTCTAAGTTTTTCACATCTTCTTGTAGATATTTAGAAAATGCATTAACAAATTCCATCATTCTTGCAATAGCTGTATTAAATTGTAATTTATCAGCATCTTCAGTAACACCTTTTATTGCATTATTGACCCAGAAATTTAATTCTTTTTCAGCCTTATCAATAGAAGTTTTATTATTAACACCCTTTTCTATAGCATCTCTAGCTATATCAAGATATCTTTCTATTCTATCTACAAATCTCGCAACTGATTTAAGTCCATCATCACTCCAAGCGCCACCTTCTATATAAGCAAAGCCAAACATCAAATACATTCTAAACACATCAGAACCATATTCAGAGATATAATCATTTGGAGAAATTGTGTTTCCTTTTGATTTACTCATTTTTAATCCATCAGGTCCTAAAATTAATCCCTGATGAGTTAATGATTTAAATGGCTCATCAAAATTTAAGTACCCCATATCTCTAAAAGCTTTAGTTATGAATCTAGCATATAATAAATGCATACAAGCATGTTCAGGACCACCTACATATTTATCTACTGGAAGGATCTTATTTATAAGGTCAGTATCAAATATCTTTTCAGTATTCTTATTATCAGGATATCTTAAATAATAAAATGATGAACATACAAATGTATCTAAAGTATCAGCTTCTCTTTTAGCAGGCTTTCCGCATTTTGGACAAGCAACATTTATGAATTCTTCACATTTTGTAAGAGGAGATTTTCCATCAGGAGCAAACTCAACATTATATGGAAGTTCTACTGGTAACTGATTTTCCGGTACAGGAACAGTTCCACAATGTTCACAATGAATCATAGGTATTGGGGCACCCCAATATCTTTGTCTAGATACTAGCCAGTCTCTTAATCTATAATTAACTTTTGCAGATCCGAGATTTATAGAAGATAATTTTTCAACGATCTTTTCTTTAGCTTCTTCAGTAGTTAATCCATCGAATTCTCCTGAGTTAACTAATACACCATATTCACAATAAGGTAATTCAGCATTATCACCTTTTTTATTAGTTATCACTCTTTTTATTGGTAAATTAAACTTTGTAGCAAAAGCATAATCTCTTTCATCATGTGCAGGAACGGCCATAACAGCTCCAGTTCCATAAGTTGATAAAACATAATCTCCAACCCAAATTGGAACTTCTTTATTATTTATAGGATTTATAGCATAGGAACCTGTAAATACACCAGTTTTTTCTCTTGATAGAGATTGTCGTTCTATATCAGATTGCTTTTTAGCATCTTCTTTATAATTTTCAACAAAAGATTTATATTGATCTGTTGTAAGCTTATCAACTAATGGATTTTCAGGTGCTAAAACAACATAAGTTACACCATTTAATGTATCAACTCTAGTAGTGAATACATCAAATTTTACATCTGAATCTTTAACTTTAAATGTAACTTCTGCGCCAGTAGATTTACCAATCCAGTGTTTTTGCATAGCAACAGTTTTTTCAGGCCAATCTAAAGTATCTAATTTTTCTAATAGTTCATCAGCATAATCAGTTATTTTCAAGAACCATTGAGTTAAATCTTTTTTTGTTACTTCAGTTGAACATCTTTCACAAGCACCATCATGAACTTGCTCATTAGCTAAAACTGTATTACAAGATGGACACCAATTTACAGGAGCTTTTTTTCTGTAAGCTAATCCTTTTTCGTATAGTTTTAAGAATACCCATTGTGTCCATTTATAGTAGTCAGGATTACATGTTATAACCTCGTTATCCCAGTTAAACATAGCTCCCATAGCTCTTAATTGTTTTTCCATAGTTTCTATATTCTTATCAGTTGAATCCTTTGGATGGATTCCTGTCTTTATTGCAAAGTTTTCTGCAGGAAGACCAAATGCATCAAATCCCATTGGTTGAAATACATTGTATCCTTGCATTCTTTTCATTCTAGCCCATGAATCAACGGGACCATAGTTAAACCAGTGTCCAGCATGTAATTGGCTGCCAGAAGGGTAAGAGAACATTTCTAAAACATAAAGTTTTTCACCTTCCTTGTTTGGGTCAAATTTATAAAGATTTGTTTCTTCCCATTTATCTTGCCATTTTTTATCGATGGCAGTTCCGTAATTAGCCACAATAATTCCTCCTTTAAAAGTAAAAAATAATATAAAAAAGCCCTTCATCTCAATTAAGAGACGAAGGACATATTCGCGGTACCACTCTTATTAGAAAAAATAATATTTTTTCTCACTCAAATCTATAACGGGGTTTCCGTACTTGCTTTTGACAAGTAAGCTCATAGGCAAGTTCTTATAAGTTAAACACTGTTTCACACCAAACAACAGCTCTCTTGAGTATAACAGTATAATACTACTCCTAATCAATGCAATGAATATATAATTTTAATATACTCAATTATATATTTTATTATAATATAAGTCAACAATTACAAAAAAGTAATAAGATATATTAGTAAAGTTGTTGATGAAATATTTTTAATTGGATATAGTAATTATATAAAGACTTTATAAGGAGATAAAATATGAATATAGAAAATTTGATGAAACTGAAAAATTGGGTAGTTATTGGAGATGTATCTAATGAAGTGAAATATGCAAATAAGATTTTGAATAAGTTTAAATCAAAAGGATATAAAGTAAGTGGAGTTCATCCAAAAGGTGGAGAAAATATCTATACTAATTTGAAAGATGTACCATATACTATTGATGCTATTGATTTATGTATAAATGCAAAGCTTGGAATAGAATACTTAAAAGAAGCTAATGAACTAGGAATAAAAAATGTTTTAATACAACCAGGAGCTGAAAGTAATGAAATTTTGACTTATTGCAAAGAAAATTCTATTAATGCCATAGAAAATTGTGCATTAGTACAACTAAATAATATTTAAAATAAATAATAGGGGGATTTAATAATGTCTTGTTTAGGAAATTTAATCTGGATTATATTTGGAGGCCTCATTAATGCTTTAGGATGGATTGGATTTGGACTTTTATGGTGTATAACAATAGTTGGAATTCCAATAGGACTTCAATGTTTTAAAATGGCTAAACTACAATTTGCACCTTTTGGGAAAGAAGTTATTAATAAAAATGATAGTGGATTTAATTTAATATTAAATATTTTATGGATAATCTTTGGTGGGTTTGAATTATGTTTAGCAAATTTGATAAGTGCGTTATTTTTATGCATTACAATAATAGGAATACCTTTTGCAAAGCAATCTTTGAAATTGGCTAAGTTATCATTAATGCCATTTGGAACAGAAGTGGTGTAGATATATAATTTGATATTTAATAAAATGCGAAGCATTTTTCAGTTTACAGTTGGTTTGATTTTTTAGGTAATAGGGAACAGGTATCAGGTAACAAGTAATAAGTTAAAATATAATTAAAAATTAAGAATGAAAGAATGAAAAAATTATGGAGAAAAATCATTAAGGGATCTTAAAAGATATTAAAATCTACTTCACGCAATCTTAATTTTTTCATTTATAAATTGCTTCGAAATTTATATCATAACCTGTATCGTATTCACTGATCTCTATTGCTTTATCCAAAAACCTATGAACTGTGAATTGTACACTGTTAATTAAAATAAGTTGGGGGAATAATATTTTGAAAAATGATGAGAATAAAATTTTATTTAAAGAAATAACATCATACGAAGAAGCATATCTTTATAACTCAGCACCAGAAGAACGAAAAATTATTAGTGAAAAAAATGAAAATATTAAAGGTAAAGATAGTAAGTTCAAAAAATTCATTGAAAGTGCAGTAGGAGAAGTAATAGAAGGGGCAATCGAAATATTATTTTCAATACTAGATTAATGAAACTCAAAAAAATAGCCTAAACTTTTAATAATGTTTAGGCTATTTTTATTATATTTTATTGTGTATTTTCTGCATATAAAATGAGATTAATAATGTTAAAGCATAGTCAAAAATCAAAAATATAGGCTGAGCAACAAGAAAGAGTAACCAAGGGGTAAGAGAAATAATTCCTATTGCAAGAACTGAATTAAATATAAAAAGTGATAAAACTAGAATAATATTAAAAAATATTAATTTTAATACTATTTCTAAATAAAACTTATTTACTTTCTCAATATAGTATTTAATTATTCCATATATGCCAAAGAATAAAGTATAGAGTAGAATTATATTAATAGGTAATATAAAAAATCCTATAATTGAAGAAATTATATAAACTGAAAAAGCACTTTTTATTGAACATCTTATTAATGCAATAGGAATTAATAAAGATGCTAAAGTAAGGATACTAAGAGTACTTATAGGTAAAAGTAAATTTAAATATAAAATAATAATGGTAAGTGCTATTAATATAGCACTTACTGTAATATCCCTAATTTTCATTAAAACACCACCAATTAAATAAGTTATTAATAATTAACAACAACCTATAAGGTCTCCACCCATACATTCGCATATTGAATCTAAGCACCATAAGTTTATACAACAATCACAAGCACTTGCACTATTAGTACCAGTTGTTCTATAATAATTATTTCTATAAGCAGAAGTTCTTTGATTAAGAGAATTTAGAGTTTGTCTATATTCAAAGTTATTAGGATCCATGCTTACAGCAGTTTGAATATGTTTAAGACCTGCATCAAACCATCCTTTATTAGTTAGCAATACACCGTATAAAAAGTTCCATTCAGCATTTCTGTTTGGAATGCTATTTAATTTATTTTCAGCATCAGCATAATTTCCACTTTGGATAAGTCTTCTTATTTCTGAAAACATATAGCTACTATCAGAGGAATTACTATAGGATGAATTAGTGCTACTTGAATAGTTGTTAGAAGTATTTTGATTCTTGGTTAATGTATCATAAGCAGCATTGATTTCTCTCATTTTTTCCTCTGCCAAATCCCTTAATGGGTTATCACCATATTGGTCAGGATGATATTGTTTTATTAAATTTCTATAAGCCTTTTTTATTTCTTCTTGAGTTGCACCAGGTTTTAAACCTAAAACTTCATATGGATTCATTTAAGTTGTCACTCCTTTTATCTTCTCTAGTATTATTTAATATTCCTATATACTTATCCATCATACCTAACTCTAAAATGTTTCTAAGTATATCTTCATTTCTTTTTAAAGGTAATTTTGAAAGTATATCTTTGCAATTATAAGAGCAATTTAAAATTGTAAATTCCAACCTTTCTTGTATTAATACAATTAGATTATGGTAAGACTCGTTAGATTTATTGAATAAATAATTTATTGGATTAAATTTATTATTCTCTATATCATCTTTTAAATCGTCTAATGCATCCATAAGGTAAATCCATTTTCCTAATGTATACCCAAAGTTATACAATTTATTCCTCAAATCAGGGCCATCATTTATAAGTTCTCCAGGATATTCTTTGAATATATTTCCAACAATATCACTAAAAGGATGAGAAATTACATCTATAGATTCAAAATCCTTATTTTTTTCTAAGTCTGTTAATACTCTAAGATTATTTTTAATTATAGATCTAATATTTGATATAGATTTATCCAACTTTTTTTGATAAGGATATAATATTCTTTCTAAAAATTTACTTTTTAAACTATTATCATCTTGAATATCGTCTTTTAATTTTAGATAGTAAAGAGTTAAATTCATTGCAGCAGCATAATTTAGAGCATCATTATTTATAATTACTGGTTTTTTATCGGTAGGATGAGCCATGCAACGTCTAATTTCTATATCAGGCTCTTTAGGGGATAAAGAATCAAGTAGTATTCCCAAAAATGTCATATCATAATTTAATACCATTCTAGGTATGTTTCCAGCACTGTTTTTAAGTTGAAAACACAGACCACAATAATAACTTCTGAATTTTGTAAAGTCCTTAATCTTAAGTTCTGCTTTAAGAGGAGTTACATATCCAAACAATTAAAAACACTCCTTCATAATTAGTTTAGATTAATTATACAAAAATACGATATGATTAACAATGACTTAGAGAAAAATAAGAAAATATTAAAAAAAAATAAATAATCAGATAGGTAGTTGACAAAATATTCCTAGAAATATATAGTCGAAATATAATTAAAAAAGGGGAGAAATAAATGAAAAATATATTTAAAATAATAAGTGCTTTAATAATAGTCTTAGTAATTATTTTTGGGGGAAAATACATAATAGAAAATTATTTTAAAAACTCTGGAAAAGAAGTTCAAAATGAAAAAGATGATAAAATAAGTGAAATAAATAAAGAAGAGGAGTCCGAAAAAGAACAAAATGAAGAAATAAAAGAAAATGATAAAGAAGATAAAACTAACTATCTAACGTTAAATATTAATGATGTAAGGATACCTATACTTATGTATCACTCTATATCAGATAGTGATCCAAATAATCGCTTATTAGTTCCAGTAGGACAATTCGAAGAACAGGTTAAATGGCTTAAGGAAGCTGGTTTTACTCCGATGCTTTTAGATGATGTTATTAATGCTTATAGTACTGGTAAAGTTCCAGAAAAGCCTGTAGCAATAACTTTTGATGATGGATATTCAGATAATTATTCAGATGCTTATAGGATATTAAAAAAATATAATATGAAAGCTACCTTCTTTATAATAACAAACCAAACAGATGTTGATAGCTGGTATATGAATTCAAATATGCTAAAAGAAATGAAGGATAATGGAATGGGGATAGAAAACCATACATCTAGGCATATAGAATTCACAAATATACCCAGAGAAGATAAAATTCTAATAATAGAAGAAGGTATAAAGGCTTTAAAAGAAAAAGTAGGAGTAGATAGTAAATTTATTTGCTATCCTGTTGGAAGATATGACGAAGAAACAATAGAGGTAGAAAAAGAATTAGGAATTAAAGCAGCAGTAACAACAGAAGGTGGAATTTCTAGTCTTCAAGATGGATTACACTCATTAAAAAGGGTAAGAATAGCACCTATGGATATAGAAACATTTAAAAGTATATTTAGTGATTTTTTAAATTAATTTATAAGTAAAAAGTTAAGAGTGAAAGGTTGAGTGTAACGATAACTAGACTTAGTATGAAGTCCTATCTACTGAGGTTTGCTTGAAGTAGATGGGATTTCACTTCTTCCCTATTCACTGTTTCACTTTTAACTATTTTTGTTTTGCAAAATAAAACTTAGGAGGAAAAAACGTGTTAGGAACTATAGTAAACAGTTTAATGATTATTTTAGGATCTTCAATTGGGCTTTTTATAAAAGGGAAGGTTAATGAAAAATTAAGTAATACTATAATGAATGGATTAGCTTTATGTGTTATTTATATAGGTATATCTGGTGCATTAAAAGGAAATAATACAATCGTAATGATAATTTCTATGGCCATAGGTGGATTAATTGGAGAAATGATAGATATAGACTTAAAACTTGAGAATTTAGGGAAAAGAATAGAGAGAATGATAAATAATAAAAAAGATAATGTATCTATTTCAGAAGGGTTTGTTACTTCAACATTATTATTTTGTATAGGCGCAATGGCAATAGTAGGTTCTATAGAAAGTGGTTTAAATCATAATCATGATACACTTTTTGCTAAATCTATTTTAGATGGAGTAAGTTCAATAATTTTTTCATCTACATTAGGAATTGGAGTAATGATATCTTCAATAAGTGTATTTTTATATCAAGGAACCATAACATTAGCGGCTGGAACATTATCATATATATTAAATGATGTTGCAATAAGCAATATGACTGCAGTAGGAAGTTTACTAATTATAGGATTAGGTCTAAATGTTTTAGGAGTAACTAAAATAAAAGTATCAAATTTACTGCCTTCTATTATAATTGCTATAATATTAAGTTATTTTCCATTATAATTGATTAAAATCATAAATATATATATGATATAATTTTAACGATTCACATAAAACAATTAACGAATTAAAATATATTTAATAGAAATAATGTTCGTATAGTTATGTTTCGAGTTTAATGCAAACAAAAATAAAAAATAAAAAATAATATTGAAAAGGTTTTTTGTTGTGAATATATGTCGTAACAAGAAAAATTATGTTATAAAAATATTGTATTTACGAATTATATATTGTATAATCTTTTTTGAAAGTTTAAACAGAATAAACCTTTTATAATAATTAAACTACAAAAGTCTAAGGAGGATTTTAATATGAAGAAAAGAGTAATAGCTTTAGCACTATCCGCGCTTATGGTAACAGGTTTAGTAGGATGTGGAAACAAGTCAGAGGGTGGAAGCACAGAAAAAGGTATAAAAGTAGGTATGGTTACTGATGCAGGAACTATAGATGATAAATCATTTAACCAAGGTACTTGGGAAGGCATAAAGAAAGCCGAGGCAGAGTTAAAAGTTGAAACTAACTACTTAAAACCAACAGGAACAACAGAAGCTGACTATATGAAAGAAATTGGAAATCTTTATGATACAGGATATAAATTTATAGTTACTCCTGGATTTAAGTTTGAAACAGCTATATTCCAATCTCAAGATAAATATAAAGATGCAAAATTTGTAATTATCGATGGATCTCCTAATAATGGTAAAAATGGAGCAGATAGAGTTGAAAAGGTAGCTGATAATGCAGTTGCAGTATTCTTTGCAGAGCATGAAGCAGGATTTATAGCTGGAGTTGCAGCAGCATTAGAATTAAAAGAAGGGGAACTAGGTTTCATAGGTGGTATGGAAATACCTTCAGTTCAAAAGTTTAACTGGGGATTCCAACAAGGTGTTAAATATGCTAATGATAATTTAGGAACAAAGATGTCAATAAAAGCAGAAAATGTTGTTTATCAAGGATCATTTGATAACGTAGCAGCTGGACAACAATTAGCAGCAACTATGTTTGATAATGGAGTTAAGGCTGTATTTACAGCTGCTGGTGGAGTTGGAGTTGGAGCTATAAATGAAGCAAAAGCTAGAGCAACAGCAGGAAAAGAAGCTTGGATAATAGGTGTTGACGTTGACCAATATGCAGATGGTATATATAAAGATAATAAATCTATAATATTAACTTCAGCTATGAAGAAAATAGATGTAGCTACTTATGATATAATTAAAGATGAATTAGATGGAAAATTCCCAGGAGGAAAAACATTAACATTTGATGCTAAAAATGATGGTGTTGGTATTCCAAGTGAAAATCCAAACTTAAGTGAAGAAACTACTAAGAAAGTAGATGAAGTTTATAACAAAATTAAGGGTGGAGAAATAACAGTTAAAGGTGAAAAGGGAGACTTAATAAAATAGTTTTCATAAGATTTAATAAATTGGTAAAGGTAGTGAAAAAGGCGGTATCACCGTCTTTTTCTTGTATAATGAGTTAATTAGATTTATTTAACAAATGCTCAAAAAAAAGGCATAAAATTTATATATTATTATGTATTAGTAAAAAAATAAGGGAGGATATCTCATGAGTTATGTAGTGGAAATGCTTAACATTCGAAAAGAATTTCCAGGAATTGTAGC
>JAQCTH010000092.1 GCA_027686065.1 Clostridiaceae bacterium AF10-41 | reverse complement strand
TAATTATTTTTATTATATTATTATTAATTTCAATATCCCAGTTTGAATCTTCATTGAATAAATCCTTAATCTTATATAATTTTCCTGTTATCAAATTAATACTACATGTTTTCCTTACTTGCAATATAGATTCTTTATTTAATTCTGAATAATATCCAACTAAATCTAATATGAGTAAATTTCCTTTATATAATAATATTTTAAAATTACCATAATAATTATATGGCAATATTTCTTCATCTGTAATTATAAGTTGCGTCTGAGTATATATATCATCACTTGGAGGGTCAAAAATTGATAATTTCCTTAACTCTATATTTAATTGATTCTCAGCGCTTCGATCATTCATACCATAAATACTAGGTATATATATTAAATAATTTATATTGGGTCTATACTTTTCAATAATAATTGAATAATTTTCATTTAAATTTATAGTTTTATTTGGTCCATAAATCATTTTATTATTTTTAGCTAAATAGTAAATATAATAATCTACATAGGCTTGCACTATATCTCCAAGTAAATCTAATTTACCACTTCCTAAAAAGATAGGTAAATCCTTAATCTCTTTTCCATCTGTATTTATAAAAAATGTTTTTCTTGAATCTGATACTGATGCCATTTCATTTGAAAAATTATTTACTTTAAAAAATCTAAAGGTTGTAAAAATAGTTCCTTTATCATCTCCAATAGCATAAATAATTCTACTTTTTGCTTTAGTTTTACCTATTGGTAACCCTAAAGCTAATCTTCTCTCTCCTAAATATTTAATATCACTATATATTTCTCCATAAATAGGCCTCCCTCGCTTATCTATTACACCATATTTATCTATTTCAATAGATGTGCTAACTATAGAAATTCCATCAACAAACTCCTTAGCATATGAATAGATTGGATTAATAACTATTCTGTTATCTTTATTTATATAACCATATGGTCCTCCTAATAATATAGAAAATGCCAGCATATCATCTCCATATGAGCCTACATATTCATAATTATAAGTCTTTACTATATTAAATTCTTTATCTATTAATGAATATTCTCTATCTTTAATTTTTACTAGTGCATAATTTCCATTGAAATCATTTGCTTCAATATATTTTACTTCATAAGCTTCTTCTCCTTTTAAGTTTAAATAACCATATCTATATTTATTTCCATATATTTTTCTTATTACTGCATAACCATTTTTATAATTACCTATATAGTCATATATTGCATCTGTTAATTTATTTCCTTTCTCATCAAATACCCCCATAGCTTTATTTTCAACATAAATACTTCTTCCTTCTGAATATTGATTTATTAAACTATACTGAGCATTAACTATATAAGTACCTTCTGAATTAATAATTCCATAACTTCCTTTTTCATTAACAATAGCTAATCCATATTCATTAAAATTATATGCATTAATAAATTTAAAAGGAATAACCTCTTTTCCATCTTTATCTATATATCCATATTTGTTTCCATTTATTGTAATTCTAATTGCAGGATACAATTCAACATTTCTATTTTTATCTTCTTCCTTTGGTTTATATTTCTTTCTTTTCATGCAACCCCTCTAGAATCTATTAATAATATTTATTATATTTGTACTTTTAGGTATTCGATACAATAATTTTAAACATTTATCTCCAATAAAATATATTTAATTCTTACTACAAAAAATGCTACGAAGTATTATATAGTTGGTAGCATTTTTACTAAAGTATCTTTATAGACTTGTTTTTCTTTTTATAAATCTTCCATTACCTTTTCTGCCTATAAAATTACCATACTCAACTATAATATCTCCTCTTAAAATAGTATATATAGGATATCCTTTGATTTTAATTCCCTCATAAGCAGTATAATCAACATTTGAATGTAAATCTTTAATTGTTAATTCCTTTTCTATTTTAGGATCAATTATAACTATATCTCCATCAGCGCCAACTTGTATTGAACCCTTTTTAGGATATAAGCCAAAAATTTTAGCTGGATTTGTACAGCATACTTCAACAAATTTATTTATATTAATTTTTTCCTTCATAACGCCCTCTGAAAATATTAATGGAATTCTTTCTTCAATTCCTGGTGCTCCATTAGGGCATTTTGTGAAATCCTCTTTTCCAAGTTGTTTATCCTCATTAAATGCAAAAGGGCAATGATCTGTTGCTATAGTTTGTATATATCCATCATTAATTCCTTTCCATAAGGAGTTTATATCCTTCTCTTTTCTTAAAGGAGGACTCATGATATATTTTAGTCCTTCATTATTATCTAAATCATATTTACTATCATCCAAAACTAAATATTGAGGACATGTCTCAGCATATATATTCTGCCCTCTATCTCTCGCCATTTTTATATAACTTAATCCTAAATTTGAAGATAAATGAACTATATATAAAGGTGCATCACCTGCTATTGATGATAAGTTTATCATTCTGTTTACAGCTTCGCCTTCTGCTTCTACTGGTCTACTTAAAGGGTGGTATTTAGGAGTTTTTAATCCACTTTTCACATAATAGTCTTTCAATACCTTTATACTACCATGATTTTCACAGTGAACAGTTGTAACTCCATTAAGCTCTTTTAATCTATTTAGTACTTTTAATACTTCTTCATCATTTACCATATAATCATATGTTAAATAAATCTTAAAACTTGATATTCCTTCATCATTTACTATTGTTTCCATTTCTTTTAATATTTCTTCATTAACATGCTGAATTACTCCATGAAAACTGTAATCTATCACTGCATTATTATCTGCATAACCATGATATACATCAACTTGATGCTTTAAATTACATCCTTTAGGCCCAAATCCCATATGGTCGACTATAGTTGTTGTTCCTCCACAAGCTGCTGCAACTGTACCAGTATAAAAATCATCATTAGCTACAGCAATTCCTACATCTAAGTTTAAATGAGTATGAACATCCACCCCACCTGGTATTACATATTTTCCCTTAGCATCAATGACCTCTTTTACTTCTTTATTAATACAAGTCCCAATTTCTTTTATAATGCCATCTTCAATATATATATCACCTGTATATGCTTCACTTGCTGTTGCAATAAATCCATTCTTTATTAGTAATGACATTAGCTTCACTCACTTTCTTATATTTAAAAGAATATATCTTTTCTTTACATTATTTATATAAGCAATGAATATGCCAAACTGTATTTATGTTCTATGACATATTTCTTAATATAATTTCATATCATTTTGATAATTTCATATCATTTTGATATGAAATTATATTACTGTAACTTAATTTTGTTGCAAATAAATATAAAATAATAAGACATCTCAAAACTTAAATATTATAAGATGTCTATTTTATTTAATACTTTATATTACCTTAATATTGATTGAGCCATTCTTCTATAAGTATGTCTAATTCCTCTTATCGTTACTGAAAGTGCCATGATATTTTCAGGTAATGCTATTCCAAAAGTTCCACAATCTCCAATATGTTGAATATCAGCTCCTGCCATTTTTGAATTTAAAGCTATTTGTTCTATTATACTTTTACTTGCACCTTCTTGTGATGTTCCTATTGTTGTCATTGCCAGTGCATTATTATCATGAACAAGAGTAATTATTTTCTTTGCTAAATCCAAATCATATCCTGGTACTGTTCCTGGTGCTGGAATTAATATAACATCTGCTCCACAATCTATAAAACTTTTTATAGCATTCTCATCATATATATTTCCACTCCCTGCTCCATGCATTTTTCCTGCTATTATTAAAGTGCTATCCCCTAATACTTCTTTAGCAAGCTTTATTCCTTCACAAATAGTTTTTTCTGTAACTCCTGTATTAGGATTACCTGTTATAACTATATAATCAAACCCATACTCTTTAACTTTTTTAAGATTTTCTCTATTTAGTCTATATCCTCTTTCATAATTACTTCCTTCTGGTACAGGCTCTAAGTTTACTCCTATCATTCTACCAACTAACGTTTTAATATTCTTTATATAATCTTTATTAGTTAAGTTATCTCTAATTTGCTCTCCAATTTTGTTAGCTAAATTATCTATTGATGAAAGTAAATTAGCTCCACCATCTATGCCAAAAATAAATGGCTTTTCAAAATTAAATGTATTTAAAGTTATCATATCAGCTCCAAAACTTGCTGCAAGTTCTAAATTAGATACCTCCCTTACATATGGGGTATAGCTAATAATAGTTTCAGACATAACAGTTCTTCCTTCAGATTTACTTATTATATCCTTTAGTGTGTTTTTATTTAGATTTTCAATATCACTTGTTGTTAATTCAAATATTCTTTTCATAAACTTATCCTCCCTTATGATTATTATATATACTATTATATATCATTTATTTTACAAATGAAAACGTCTAACAAAAGAACTTTATCTTAATAATATTTAGTATTATGGAGAAAATACATATTATATGATATTCTAATAAATATAAGGGGGTAGATATTATGAAAAAACTAACTTACACTTTAATTTTATTATTTTTATTTACAATTCCCATAACTGTATCTGCAGATACTAAAAATTATTCAATTGATAAGTTACTTATAAATGCAGAAATACAAAGTAATGGAGATGTTCTGGTAAATGACGAGTTTACTTATACTTTTAATGGTGATTTTAATGGTATTTATTTAAATCTAAATTTAAATGGATCTAATGGTTATTCAATTAATAATGTAATTGTGGAAGATAATAATGGAACTTACGATTTAAAAGAAAAAAATGATAAGTCAAATAATAGCTATGAAATTATAAATGCGGGTGATAAGGTTCAAGTTAAAATTTATTCTAAAAGTAGTAATGAAGAAAAAAAGTTTAAAGTTACGTATTTAATAAACTCTGTTGCTGTAAAGTATGTAGATTTTAGTTCTTTAAATTGGAGTTTTTATACTGCATCAAATGAAAATCCTGTTAATAATATTGAACTAAATTTAAGTTTAAATTCGGCTAATTTTAATGCTAACAATTTATATTATACTGTTTATGGTGATGGAACCTTTAATACTGAAACATCCGAAAATAAAATTAAAATTACTGGTGAAAACCTAACTTCTGATTTAGGAATTGATTTAAGATTTCATCCTGAATTTCTTACTATACCAATAGTAGAAAAAAATAATAATTCAAACATTCTTAATGGTAATATACAAGATTATGGAAAAAACGATTCTTCTAATATGTTGTTGCCAATACTAATTCCATCCTCACTAATTCTTTTAATAGTTTTAGTTTTTTATCTTTCAAGTAAACGTTCAAAAAGAATTTTCAATGAAGCTTTAAATGAATATAGATCAAATTTCAATTTCACATCAGATGACGTATTGCCTTATCCACCTTCTAATACAAGTCCTGCTTTAGTGGCCTATTTATATGATAAAAATAATATTGATTTATCTATAGTTCCTTCCACTTTAATGTATCTTGTAAATAAAGGATTTTATAAGATAGACAGTACTGTATCAAATGAAAATGAAATTGTTACTGTTAAGTTTAGAAGAATAAAAGATAGTTCCAAATGTGAATATTCACATTTAAAAGTTTTAATAGATTGGTTTAAAACCTATGAAGATGATAAAAACGAATTTTCATTTAGTTCTATAAAAACAAAAGTTGACGAAAGTAAAAATATAGCTAAAAACTTTCATAATTCCTACTGGGATTTTATAAATGAAATAAGGTTAAATGGAAGACTTCATGATTACTATATAACTATAAAGAATAAAGAAGTATTAAGTAATGATGCTTATAATGAATACCTTAGATGGTGTGCTTATAAGAGATATCTCTTATCATTAATAGATAATAAAGATATAGATAATATAAAAGAATCAATAATATATGCTTCTGCATTAGGAATAAGTAATTATGATTTAGAAATGGATTTAAGTGACTCTAAAGAGAATTATTCTTATGACAATAACTTTAATAATACTTTTTATAGTTATTATATTACTAATGCATTTTTATTTAATGAAATACACACTACTGCAGATAATAATTATAATAGTAACTCCAATTTTAATAATGGGCTGGATTTTAGCAACAATAGCTTTAATGATTTTTCATCTGGCGGAGGTTTCTCTGGTGGAGGTGGCGGAGATTCTGGAGCTTTTTAAATTTAATTAATTTATTCTCTTTGAATATATTATAAAAGATATGGGATATTTGTATATAAGCAATAATCCCATGTTTTTTATTTTAATTTTTTGTTAGTAAATTCTTAAATAAATCTTAAAAGCCTTCTATTTTTGAACTTTCTTTAATAATATTAAAGTAAAGTAATTTTATATTTTAAAAGGAGATTTTTATGAAAAAGAATATACTAAAGCTAATTACATCATGTACTATTGCTTTTTCTTTATTTAATTTTACTGTACAAGCCCAGAATAAAGAAAGAGTTACTTTCGGCATCGACTTAACAGATGCACAAGAAGCTCAGATGCTTAAAGAATTTGGAGTTTCAGGAAATGAGGTTACTGTAGATAGAATAACTAATGATGATATAATCAAACAATTAGGTCTGGATCCTAATGACAAATCAAATTATGAAGGTGGTTGCTACTCATCTTCTTATGTTAATCTTACAAATAATGGTGGAATACAAGTACAATCTAATAATTTAACAGAAGTTACTTCTCTTATGCTATCAAATGCATTAGTTACTTCTGGGATAACTAATGCTGAAGTAAAAGCAAGCTCACCGTTCCCAGTGACAGGTACTTCTGCATTATCTGGAATATTAAAGGGTTTTGAGAGTGCTAAAGGTGAGGAATTATCATTAAAAAACAAAAAAACAGCTCAAGAAGAAATTGAAACTACATCAGCCCTTGGAGAAGAAATTGGATATGATGAAGCTGCTAAAGTTATTAATGATGTAAAAACAAAAGTAATAAAAGAAGCTCCTAAAAGTAGTGAAGAAATTTCTCAAATAGTTGAAGATGTTACAAAGAACTATACAGTTCAAATATCTGATGATCAAAAACAACAAATAAAAGCTTTAATGTCTGACATAAATGATTTAGACATAGATTATAATACTGTTAAGGAAACTTTAAAAAATATAAGTAATCAAATTTCAGAAGTACTAAAAAACTCTGGTAAAGATATTCAAGATAGTAGCTTTTTTCAAGGAATCTTTGATGCACTAGGTAAATTTTTCTCTAAACTATTTGATTCAATAAAAAATATAGTTAATAATTAATCAAATTTTTCACTAAAATAAAGGGATATATCACTAGTATATTTTAAATTCGCTAGTGATATATCCTTATTATATTAATTCTAATACAATAATTTCTAATACCTTATAATTATATTTTACATTTATATTTTAAATAAATTTTATAATTAAATTACCTATACTAGATCAGCTAACTGAAATCTAATAACCTTCTTAAGTTCCTCTAAATTTAACTCTATTTGATATCCTATTTTACCAGCACTAAAAATAAATGTTTCAAAATCTTTAACTGATATATCAATTGTAGTAATAAATTGCTTTCTTGTTCCTATTGGTGAGCATCCACCATGAATATATCCAGTTAGAGGTAATAAATCTTTTGATTTTATCATTTCAATAGATTTTTCACCAACACTTTTAGCTGCTTTTTTTAGATCTAATTCTTTTTCTACAGGAATTACAAATATATAATAATTTTTTGATTTTCCTATTGTTACAAGAGTTTTAAAAACTTGTTTAGGGTCTTGTCCTAGAACACTAGCTACTTCTACTCCACTTATAGCATCTGTATTTACATAAGAGTGACTGGTATATTTAATTTTCTTTTTATCTAAAATTCGCATTACATTTGTTTTTTCATCCATAAAGTATCCCTCCAAACAATATAATTATATCATTTTATAAAAATATTACTATTTTCTTATAACATACCATTTTTTACTAAAAATATCTTAATTAAGTTATTAGATTTAAAATTTATTTCTCATAAATACTAAAATTTAATATATATAAGGTATATTCTGTTAAAACGTTTTCTTGTATGTAATTTCATGTTAAAATATCAATATACTATTTTATGTTATTGAACTATATAAAGCATATATTGTAAACATATTTATTTGTTTACTTAATATTTATTAAATTATAAGGGAGATTGAAATTTATGAAAATACAAAAAGAATTACCTGAAATTTTTGAAACCTTCGGAGAAATTAGAAGGAATTCATTTATTACGGCAAAAGAACAAAAAGAAAAAGATATACCTCTTATAGGAGTATTTTGCACCTACTTTCCTCAAGAAATAGCTTTAGCAATGGGGGCCTCAACTGTCTCTTTATGTGCATCTTCAGATGAAACCATTCCAGATGCTGAGCAAGATCTACCGCGTAATCTATGTCCATTAATAAAATCTAGTTATGGATTTGGTAAAACAGATAAATGTCCATTTTTCTATTTTTCTGATTTAGTAGTTGGTGAAACAACTTGTGATGGAAAGAAAAAGATGTATGAATATCTTTCTGAATTTAAGCCTGTTCATGTTATGGAACTTCCAAATTCTCAAAGTGAAGATGGTCTTAAGCTTTGGAAAAATGAGATTATAAAATTAAAAAATACTTTAGAAAAACAATTTGATACTGAAATTTTAGAAGAAAATATAAGAAAAGCTATAAAAATTAAAAATAATGAAAGAAAAGCTCTTAAAGAGTTTTATGAATTAGGAAAATTAGATCCTGTACCAGTAACTGGAGTTGATATTTTCAAAGTCTTAAATGGGACAACCTTTGCTTTTGATAAAGAATCAATACCAAAGCAATTAAATGAACTAGTTGATAAAATTAAAAATGAATATACAAATGTGAAAAAATATGAATCTAAGCCTAGAATTTTGATAACTGGTTGCCCTCTTGGAACAGCAACAGAAAAGGTTATTAAAGCTATAGAAGAAAATGGTGCTTATGTTGTTGCATTTGAAAATTGTAGCGGTGCAAAAGCTATTGAGGATTTAGTAGATGAAGATAATCCTGATGTATATGATGCATTAGCAAAGAAATATTTGTCTATTGGCTGCTCTTGCATGACTCCTAACCCAAATCGTATTAAACTTCTTGATAAAATGATTGATGAATATAAAGTTGATGCAGTAATTGACGTAATCTTAACCGCTTGCCACACTTATAATGTTGAAACCTTATCAATTAAAAGGTTTGTTAATACTAAAAAAGATATTCCTTATATGAGTGTAGAAACAGATTTCTCTAATGGTGATATTGGACAACTAAATACAAGAATGGCAGCATTTATTGAAATGCTTTAGGATATATTATGAGTATTTACACTTTAGGAATTGACTCGGGTTCAACATATACTAAGGGAGCTATATTTGATGGCGAAAAAATAATCAATACCTATAAAATAAGAACATCGGCCAAACCAAAGGAAAGTATTTATTTAGTCTATAACAAACTTTTTAGTAAAGATATTAAATATACAATTACTACTGGTTATGGAAGAAATTTATTAAAGGAATCTGACAAAACAGTTACTGAGATAACTTGCCATGCTCAAGGTGCTGCATTTTTAAATGAAAAAACTAGGATTATTATAGATTTAGGTGGACAAGATTGTAAAGTAATACAACTTGATAATTCATTAAATGTGATAGACTTTATTATGAATGATAAATGTGCTGCTGGAACAGGAAGATTTATTGAAGTTATGATGCGTATTCTTGAAGAAGATCTTAGTAATATAGATGAGTTTGTTAAAGATAAGAATAAAGTTAATATTTCTAGTATGTGTACAGTTTTTGCTGAAAGTGAAATTATTAGCCTTCTGTCAAAGGATGTAGATAGAGGCGATATAGCCTTAGGCGTTATTGATTCAATAGCTAAAAGAACCGCAAATTTTGCTAGAAGATTAAAATTACAAAATTATGTATTTTTTACAGGCGGACTTGCAAATTCAAATTCATTTAGAAGTATTTTAAGTGAACATTTGGATCTTGATATAGTAACTGATGAATTAAGCCAATATGCAGGAGCAATTGGAGCTGCTATTATAGGGTATAAAAAATGTAGCAAGTCTATAAAATAAAGGAGAACCGAATTTGGTTCTCCTATTTTACTTTTTACTCTAAATATATATTAGAAAACTCAATATCCATTGTTTGAATCAATCTATTATCCATAAGATTCATATCTACTACTTTAGTTTCCTCTAAAACTTTTTTATCTGGAAGCAAAATTCTAAAATTACTACCTACTCCTTCATAACTAGTTAACTCTATTTTTCCACCCATGGCATTAACTAATAATTTTACCAAACATAAACCTATTCCCGTTCCTTCTGACTTTCTCGTCAAATCATTATTTACTTGACCAAATCTATCAAAAATAACTTTTTGTTTTTCTTTAGGAATACCTACTCCTTCATCCTTTACATCAATGCTTATGAACTCACACTCATAACCTACCTTAACAATTACCTTATTTCCATTTTTAGTGAATTTCAGAGCGTTTGATAGTAGATTTAGTAGTATTCGTTCATATTTTTCATCATCTATTGCTATAACTTTTTCATCAAAATCACATTTAAATTCTAAGTTTATATTTTTTCTTATTGCAAAACTCATTACAGATTCAGTAATTAATCTTGACATACTCACAATATCATAATTTCTTAAATTTATGTTTAAATATCCTGAGCCTGCTTTTGTAATGTCTAAAAGGTTATTTACAAGTCTTAGTTGCTGTAAAATGCTCAAATTTATTTTATCTATATAGTTTTGTACTTTTTCAGGTAAATCTTTCTTGTATAGAAGATTTATTAGTTGGGTTGTTGAACTCATCACAGTTAAAGGAGTTCTAAATTCATGGGCAATAAATGAGAAAAATTCCTCTTGAGTTTTTAAAATTGTTTCTAGTTCTTTCTGATATCCAATTTTATCTGTTATATCTATTCCTACCTTTACTACTTCACGAATTTTATTATTATCATATATAAGCTGATAAAAAGTTTCTATATATCTTTCTTTTTTATTAATTAATGTTTTAATTGTGCTACCACTAATCATAGTCTTTTGAGATTTTATTTTATCTATCTTTTGCCTATCATTATAAGGAATTTGCATAAATAAATTATCACTACATTTATTAATATCTAATATTTCTTCCTTAACCTTCTGATTATAGTGTATTATATTAAAATCTGGATAGGAAAATCTACAAATTAATAAATCTAAATTATCTATTATATTATAAAAATCATCTCTTTGTTTTTTTAAACATTTTTCAACTTTTAAAGAATCATTTAAACACCTTATACTAGCTACAGATCCAATTATATTATTTTCTTTGTCATATATGGGATTACTGCTTATATCAGTTTTTATAGTTATATCTGGTCTTTCAACTATAAGTCGCATACTTAATATCGTTTCCCCTTGTAATGATTTAGAACTTGGTAAATCAGTTAAGGAAATTTTGTTGCCCTCTAAATCATAATAGTTAGTATGTGCAAGGGTTTCTCCTATATAATTGATATTATCATTATATATAAAATTTCTTGCAGCTTTATTTAAATATTCTATTTTTCCTTCTTTATTTGATAAAAATATTCCATCACTAATATTATCAATTATATTTTTATATTTACTATTTTCCTCTTGTAACTTTTCTTTCTCCTTTTTAAGCTTTTCTATTTCTTTTTCCATCCTTGTATTCTTTAACACA
>JAQCTH010000091.1:4098-11773 GCA_027686065.1 Clostridiaceae bacterium AF10-41 | reverse complement strand
AATATAAGAAATTGCAATTGTGAACAATGCTCCTGATAAAATAAATATAGAAAATATTACTTCTGATTTTCTTTTATTATTTTCTAAATTTGTACTTTCTTTGGATACAGATAGACTATTATTTTCTGATTGTTTTTTCTCATTATTTAGAATATCTTCATCATCTATAATTTTATTATTTATTATTTCATTATTATTTGAGGTCTCTTTTAAAACTCCAAGTTCATCCTCTACAACTTCTTCAATATTTTCTATGATTTCTTTATTATCAATACTTCCTAGAACTTCTTTAGCTAACGAATCAAAATTATTTTTATAAAAATCGAAGTATTTGCCTAATTCATTTATATTACCCTCAAAAATTATATCCTTATTATCTTTTTCTTTAAGAATAAAATCACCGTCTTTAAAACTAAAATCTATATTTAAATTTAAATTATTTGCTATGTAAGTTGCATCTTTATATATTCCTAAAATTTCAGTCAAAGAAAAATCTTTTATACTAGTTTTATCTTTAACATCTTCTGCTAAATTTTTTCCCTTATCAATTATATTTTCAATATCTTCTTTATCTATACTTAAATTGTTTATATACTCAATAAAATTTTCATTATTTAGTCCCATAGCTTCAAAGTCATTTGATGTATTGGCATAAGCACTTATTTTAGCACTTAATAAGAATATCATTGCTACAAATATTATAGTTAATAATTTTTTGCTCGAGTTCATACTTAACTCCCTCCTACATCTTTACTTATTATCAGTATTGACATAGAATTATAATTTTTAATCAACTAATGATACAAAATAATTAAAGTCCTCTAAAAATTTAGAGGACTTTAATTATTTTTATGTTAAATACCAGTAATCTTTATTTTTTTCCATTAAATCGTCTAATACAGCCTTTGCCTTTTCCGGATTTACAATAGTTCTATTTAAAGTTAATGCTTGTAATGCTTTAGTATAATTTTTTTCTAAGAAAGCTTCAACTGTAAGAAGTTCATACGCATGTTGTGCTTCCATTAAACCTTTATAGAATGGCTTTATTTCTCCATATTTATAAGGATTAGCTCCATCTTTTCCAACAGTTCCTGAAACCTCAACAATAGCATCTTTACTAAAGTTAGTTATAATATCATTATTTCTACTCATAAGAATAAACTCATTCTGAAGATCATAAGCTATTGATTCAGCAAGTTCAACCATCAAGTCTCCAAATACACTATTTGTAATTATTTCTATATCTTCAATTGAATCAGTACTAGTAGCCTTAGAGCATATATCCCAAACTTCTTTTTCTCTTGAATCCTTTGCTTCATCTGCTCTTGTGTAATTAGGATCACTTTCAGCTACTATTTCTTCTGCAAAGAAATAATATTGAAGATATGTTGTTGGAATATATTCATCAAAGAAGTTCATATATTTATTTACTCTTAAGTACGTATCAAGCCAAGATTTAGAACGTTGCTCTGCATTATAAGGTTTAAAATCATAATCCCTTAAATATGTTCTTAATTCATCAAAATACTCTTTTCCCTCTATATCCTTAAGCTCTGTAAACCATCCAAAATGGTTTAATCCAAAATAAGTAGCTCTTAATTTTTTTTGCTCAACTCCTAATATTTTTGAGTAAGATCTCATAAGAGAGTATGGTTGATCACACAAATTTAAGATTCTTTTATCATCTGGAAATACTTTATCAAGCCCTAATGCAACTATTGCAGCAGGATTTGTATAATTTAGTATCCATGTATCCTTTGAATGTTTACGAACTTGGTTAACCATTTCTACCATTGCTCCAAGAGATCTCATTCCATAAGCAAATCCTCCTGGTCCACAAGTTTCTTGTCCTACTAATCCATATTTTAGTGGAATTTTTTCATCGAAACTTCTCATTTCATTTTTCCCAACACGCATTTGACAAAATACAAAATCTGTTTTTTCATATGCTATATCTGGATCAGTTGTAAAAACAACTTCTGTTTCACTGCAATAAGTATTTAATACTAATCTAATATAGTCTTCCATTTTAGATGTTCTTTCATTATCTATATCATAAAAGATAATTTTCCTTAATGGAAATCTATCCTTTAATTTTACTAAGCTTCCTACCAAGGCTGGAGTTCTAGCACTTCCTGCTCCAGTTATTGTGATTATATTACTACTTCTCATTATCTATCCCTCCGCTGTATTTATAATTTATATTAATGTATCTATAATTTTTCTTAATTTTTTAGTAAGTTTATAGTTAGTATTCCTATACACTACATATTGCTTAATTCGTCATCTACTGCATTTCTAACAAATTCTACTAAAGGTCCATAAACAATATGAATGTGCTTAGATGCTGGGAAGAATATTCCTGTACATCCTGATGTCTCTAAAAGCTTTTGATCCACTATATTAACTTCACCTAAATCTATTCTCAAACGAGTTATACAGTTATCTACATTTTTTATATTTGATTTTCCACCTAAAGCTCTTATAACTATTTTGGCTATTTCATCATATCTCTTTTCTTTTATAAGAGTATTATCTGCTGATGGAGAATCTTCTCTTCCAGGAGTTTTTAAATCAAATTTCAATATTGCCCATTTGAATACAAAATAAACTACTACTGCTAAAATTGATCCTATCAGTATAAAACTAATCCAATGAGTATTTTCATAAAGTAATCCAAATATTGCAAAGTCAAAAATTGTACCTCTAATATAGCCAATTGCTACATTAGCTAAGGATAATACTACTGCTCCAACACCTATTATACATGCATAAGCCACATATAATAATGGTGCAATAAATACAAATGAGAATTCTAGTGGTTCTGTAACATTCCCTAAAAGTGCTGTTAATATACAAGTAATCATTAAAGATTTAACTAATTTTTTATTTTCTTTATATGCTGTTTTGTACATCGCAAGTCCTATAGCAGGGAATGCAAATAAAGTACATAGCATTTGTTGCTGAGCCATGAATCTTGTTAATGATGGCATCATACTCCAATATTCGCTTGTTGGTCCTTGCTTAAATAGAACTTCATTTAAGGTTGGAACAACCCCTACAAAGGTTTCTCCATTTATAACATATGAACCACCAGCTTCAGTAAATCTAAATAAAGCATTCCAAAGATGATGTAATCCAAAAGGAATAAATAACCTTTCACCTGCTGCTGTAAAGAATGGACCTACTGGACTTAAGAAAACTACTGATAATTTAGTAAGTAAAGCAACTAAAACTTCCCATATAAATGGTATTGTTAATCCAATTACAGTCATAATTCCCATTGTTATTATAGGAACTGATTTTTTACCAGAGAAGAATGCAAAAGCAATTGGCAATTCAAGTTTATAAAATCTATCTGTTGCCCAAGCTGCAACTAAACCTGTTACAATACCTCCTAAAGCGTTTACATTCATAGTTTGTATTCCTAATACCTTTATTTGTCCAAATTGACTCATTACTTCTGGAGCTGCTAACTTTCCAGTTACAGTTAACCATACATTCATAGATATTATTAAGATTATATATCCTATAACTGATGCAAATACTGAAATTCCCTTATCTTTTTTTGACATTCCATATGCAACACCCATTGCAAACATTAATGGAATATTGTCAAAGACAGCACCTGCTATAGTTCTTATATTAACTAAAATTGTATTTAGAACTTCATTTCCTAGGAATGGAAATCTTGCTATCATATAAGACTGAACAAGAGCTCCTGTTATCCCTAATATCATTCCCACCGGAGCCATAACTGCAATTGGTAGTAATAAGGTTCTACCAAACTGTTGAATTTTTTGACTAAATTCTTTTGACATTTTGCCTTCCTCCATTTATTAAATTATATATTTATGAATACCTTTTCTTTAAAGAGCGCTCTTTTCATTTTTATTGTAATCGGTATAAAGAAATCTTTCAATAAGTCTAAGTGATACTCTTTTCTTTTGTAAAGTCTAAGGTCACAAGAAATGACCTATGTCACAAGAAATATCTAAAAATTAGATATTATAATTCTCTAAAGTAAAAAATAGCTCGCAATTTTGCGAGCTATCTATTAGTAAACTCTTTAATAGAATTTACTAGCAATTCAATTACTATAAACATACCGATTCTAGATATACTATCATTAAATTTTGTTTCTGTATTACTAGAGACACAATGAAGAGTATAATCGCTTATCTTAGATAATTCATTATTACCAAAGGAAGTAATCCCTATTGTTTTGCAACCTTTAACTTTAGATATATTAGCCACTTCTAATATCTTTTCTGTATTCCCAGATAATGAAATTAAAATAACTAATTCATCACTTTCTAATGTATTTCCAACTAGAGTTAATAGGTTGTAATCTTTAACAAATATACACTTAATTCCTAAGGTTAATAAAAGATGATTTAAATAATATCCGGCTGCTTTGCTTGTACCTCTTGCAAAAACATAAACAGTTTTAGCTTCCATAACTTCTCTAGAAACCTTTTTATACAAATCAGCTTCTATTACCACAAAAGTTTTTTCAATATTTTGTTTTAATCCATATTGCAAATCTTCTAAAACCTTTATGTCATCTTCACTATTATTATTTGATTTTAAATAATATTTTAAATCTGAAAAGCCTTCAAACCCTAGCTTTTGTGCTAAATTAATAATTACAGTTTTCGAAGTAAATGTTTCTTTAGCTAAATCATTTATTTTCATTTTTATTACTTTTTGTTGATTAGCATAAATATATGTAAATACCTTTTGTTCACTATTAGTTAATTTATTAAATAATTTAGCTAAATTCTCCATAATAACTCCTATTCTTTAAAACTACAAATTATATTACAAACTAAATCAACAATTCTTTTGTCAAATACACTTGGAATTATATTCTCACTATTTAATTCATTTTCTTTTATACAATTAGCAATTCCTTTAGCAACTTCTAATTGCATATTTGTAGTTATTTTATTAATACGTGCCTTTAAAGCTCCCTTTATTATCCCAGGAAATACCAATAGATTATTTATTTGATTAGGATAATCACTTCTTCCTGTAGCAATAACCTTTACATTAGCTTCCTTAGCTACTTCTGGCATTATTTCTGGAATTGGATTTGCTAGTGCAAATATTATAGGATTAGCATTCATTGACATTGCTATTTCTTTTGTTAAAATATTTCCAGCACTAACTCCTATAAATACATCTGCTTCTACTAATGCATCTTTAAGAGAGCCCCTCTTATTTTTGTTAAATTTTACAGCACATTCTATTTGATATTTATTACTTGCATTATCACTTGTGATTATACCATATCTATCACAAATTACAATGTTCTGAAAGCCTGCATCATATATTAAATTAGCTATAGCTATCCCTGCAGCTCCTGCTCCATTTACAATAATTTTCATATTATAATCTTTTCTTACTACCTTCATGGCATTTAGAAGTGCAGCCAGTACAGCAATGGCAGTACCATGCTGATCATCATGAAAAACAGGTATATCACAAATTTCATTTAATCTTTCTTCAATTTCAAAACAACGAGGTGCACTTATATCCTCTAAATTTATCGCTCCAAAACTACCTTCTATAAGTTTTACTGTATTTACCAAAACATCCACATCATTATCACTTATGCAAATAGGAAATGCATCAACGCCTGCAAATTCTTTAAATAATACACATTTTCCTTCCATAACCGGCATTGCTGCTAGTGGTCCAATATTCCCGAGTCCTAATACAGCACTTCCATCAGTAATTACTCCAACTAAATTAGATCTCCTTGTATATTTATATGAAGCATCTTTATCCTTTTCAATTTCTAAACAAGGATATGATACACCAGGAGTATATGCTATTGTCAAATCTTCATTGTTATTTACAGGACATCTGCTTATAACTTCTATTTTTCCTTTCCAATTTTCATGAGCTTTTAAACTTTTTTCTTTCATAAAATATCCCCTCCTTTATCTGTATAATAAAATCTTTTCATAAATCATTCAATAGAATTGCCACATTTAAGACCTAAGTATTTTTTTATTTTACATTATTTCCCAGAAAATAAATTTAAGCTTTATTTAGTTTATATATTATATTTATTTTTTTTATTTTACATTATATATTTTATAATATTTGTTTTTCAAATAATCTATAAAATATTTTGGATTAAGACCTTCCCCGGTTATATTCTCTATAAGTTCATTTGGAGTATATAGTGCACCATATACATGTACTTTTTCTTTTAACCAGTTAGTTATTTCAGTTAAATTTCCATTTTTCACTTCATCCATTACTTCTGGTTTTTCTTCTAAAAGTTTATGGAAAATTTGAGCTCCATATAAATTACCCAAAGCATAACTTGGAAAATATCCAAAGGATCCATCTGACCAGTGAGTATCTTGAAGTACTCCTTCACTATCATTCTTAGGCTCAACACCTAAATATTCTTTATACTTTTTATTCCATAAGTTTTTAAGATTATCCACTGTTATTCTTCCATTAATTAATTCTTTCTCAATTTCATATCTTATTATAATATGAAGTCCATAAGTTAATTCATCTGCTTCTGTCCTAATTAATGAAGTCTCAACGTAGTTCATTGCTTCATAGAATTCGTCTAAAGTAACAGCTTCGAAATCTTCAAAATATTTTTTAGCTATAGGTAATAAATATGAGCAAAACTCTTTACTCCTGCCTAATATATTTTCATAAAATCTTGATTGAGATTCATGTATTGCCATGGAAGCTCCTGTTTGAAGACCTGTACTTTCTAAATTATCACTTATATTTTGTTCATAAATACCATGTCCACCTTCATGAATAGTACTAAACAAAGCTGAAGTAAACTCATCTTCATGATAATTAGTAGTTAATCTTACATCTTTATTACCAAAATTTGTTGTAAAAGGATGAATACTTTCATCTAATCTCCCAGCACTCAAATCAAATCCTATTTTTTCCAAAATAAATAAAGATAAATCCTTCTGCTTTTTTGTATCAAAATTTCCAAATAAAAAGTCACGTTTTATAGTTTTCTTGCTTGATTTTAAATTATTTAAAATTTCAATTATTCCATCTTTTAGCTCTGAAAATATCTTATCTAATTGGTTAGTGGTAAGCCCTAATTCATATTTATCTAAAAGTGTATCATACTTATCTATTTTATATCCCCAATAATTAATAAATTCCTTTTGAAATTCAACTACTTTTTCTAAGTGAGGTTTAAATATTTCAAAATCATTTTCTTTTTTAGCTCTTTCCCAAGCTAATTCTGAATTGCTACAAACACCAACAAAGGCTACATATCTATTTTTTGGTATTTTTTTTGTTTCATTATAATTTCTTTCAAGCTCCTCTAACATTCTTCTTGCTTGAAGATTCATTTCACTTTTATGTTGTGATAAGTCTTTTATAAATTCTCCAATCTTAGGGCTGGTAATCATTTTAAAGTTTTCAGCAGATAAATATTCTAAAACCTCTGACCTTGATTCTCCTGCTTTACTTGGCATATTAGTTCTCATATCCCAATAAATTAAGCTAAGTGCTTGATTTAATTTTTCATACTGACTTAAATAATTCTTTACTTCTATTATTTTTTCTTTTAAATCCATAACAGTTCTCCTTAATTCAATTAATATAAATTAGCAATTATATAAATACTTAAACTATAAAGGATTTTTCTTATTACCAT
>JAQCTH010000091.1:0-4088 GCA_027686065.1 Clostridiaceae bacterium AF10-41 | reverse complement strand
ACACTTCTTTTTTCTACTATAGTACACTTCTTTTTTCTACTATAGTACACTTCTTTTTTCTACTATATTCATTATAATTGCTTATCCAAAGTTTCTCTTATAAATGATGGAAAGAATTTTGTTAACTCTGAATGATTCATATATTCCTTAATATCTTTAATTGTATTAATACCTAAGTCATCTAATTGATAAACTAAATGTTTTATGTCACTATCATAAGTTTCTTCATTTATAGAATAATGAAGATATACTGAGTTATTATTATTTCTATTTTCATCTATTTTTATTTTCATAACTCTATTCAAGTATTCAATTGAAGATTCTTTTAAATCTCCCATTATATAATTTAATATATTTTGATGTCCTGGTAAATTTAAATAATCACCTAGCATGTACTGAGGAGCTCCACTTATAATAATACTATTTTTTATACCTATACCAAAATACATTGCTGCATATCCACCCTTACTAGAGCCTATAAATATACTTCTCTTTATATTTAATTTTTGGATTACTTGATTTATTAACAAATTAACATCATTTTGAATAGCAAAATCTTTATTTTTGCCTAAATAATATGCACCTCTATTATCAAATCCAAAATCATCTAAAATAAAAAGCTTATTACATTTATAATTATCTAAAGTTCTTACATAGTTATATCTTGCTGGCTGCCCTACTTTAGTGCATGCTGTAAAAATAATTATTAAATCATCTGAATTAGAAGCAGTATTTAATACATACTTTATATTATATTTTCCTCCATTGAATACTCGTTGCTTAAATTTAATCATAGCTTTAGATTTAAATAAATCAATAGCTTTATTCATCTTATTAATCATTTTATCCCCCATAATACTTTTTTATTGTTATGTTATCCCAAAAGTAATCTAACATGTAAAATGCAACATAACTTAATAGTTATTTATATATTATAATAAATAACTTTAATATAAGAAACATTATATATTTAGAATTTATTGAAAAGTATAATTACTTTTATATTTTTTTATTAATTTAACATTAAAGTTAGTAAGTTTTCGATATTAAACACCTTATTGGTTTCAAATACAATTTCCAACTTTTCTATATTTTCTTCTAAATGCTCTATGTCCTTTGAATAAGTATGTGCTATATCTACCATATCTTCTTCATTAAATTCTCTATTTTCTAAAAATCTTACTACTGCTAATTCTTTTATCATAATATAACTTATTACTGCAAGTTTTATTTTAGCTAAAACATCATAATCAAAAACAGATTTCATAAAATATCTAAATATATAATAAACTAAAATTTGTTCAAAGTAGTAACTTTTCTCTTTATAACGTTCATCAAACTTTTTATGAAAACTTAGGTAAATCTCTTTATCTGTATCACTTTGCCAGAAATATCTTAGCGCATCTTCTAATCCCAGAATATCATTAGGCTTTATATGTTTTAAATCTTTAAATACATTAAGCACTTCTTCTATACTATTATATTTTTTATATTCTTTTCCTTTATAATCATCAAGACTTTTAATAATTTTTCCAATAAATTCTTTAGCTAAATACTTATCTTTTATGTTTTTAATAGATTTTATATCATTTAAATCTATTTTTTCTTGAATTTCATTTGCAAAAATAATGACTAAAGAACATCTAATATTCAAATCTAAACTTCTATTTTGCAGTATATCAAAAACTACTTTTCTGCATTGCATAAGACTTATATATAGAGTTGGATTTATATCATTATAGTTATTAACTTCTTCATCATTTTCACTCAATTCAAATATTACTTTTTTTGATGATCTTAATATTATTCTGGCAGCTTCAGGGCAAGACAAAGATATTCCAATTTCACGAAGATTACCGAACTCTTCTAAATAACGAGGGTATTGTCTACATGTATAGCAAAGACTATCACCCCCTAGGTTGCTATATATATCACATAAATTGTCTTCATTTAGAAAAGAGCATCTATCACCTTTTAAAACAAAGATATTTTCATCATCTTCATTAACTATTTTACTTCTTAATTCTTCCCCAAATCTGCCTTCTACAGATAAATATTTTTCATAACTTTCCTCATCTATAACTATTCCCCATCCTGCACAACAAGTATCTTCACATTTATCAGCTATACATTCAAATTTTTCAAAATAATCTGGTTTTCTTACCTTCATTTTAAACCTCACATCATATATAATTTATATTTTTATAACAAATTAATTTTAATACTCATTATTGATACCTTCAAGCTTTTATTAAATAATAAATTTTGTTGAATGAAAATTCAAAATAGTTTATAATTGATATAATAAATTTAGGAGGAAATAATATGAAGGCATTAAATAATTTATATAAATTAATACATCATCATTGCTAGAGAGACTTGTTCTTATAAAAAGAGTGCAGGTCTATTTTAAGTGGGCTTGTATCTCTAGGCTATGATATGTTAATGCAATCATATTTTTGTAAGCCATGTGGGATATTTGCCTGCATGGCTTTTTAATTTAGGTTTATATATGTACTAATAATAACCTTGAATTCTTATTTACTATTATTTTTTTTAAATATAAAAGGAGGAATTAAAAATGAACAACTATAAAATTAAACCAAGTATCTTGCCAGGATTTATGGAACTATTACCTATAGATCAAAGAAAATTCAATGATATGGTAGAAAGAATTACAAAAGTATATGAAGAAAACGGATGTTTACCTATAGATACTCCAATTATAGAAAAAGCTGAAGTTTTACTTGCTAAAAGTGCTGGAGAGACAGAAAAGCAGGTTTATGCATTTCAAAAAGGATCCAATAATTTAGCATTAAGATTTGACTTAACAGTTCCTTTTGCTAGATATACATCTCAATATTTCAATGAGTTAACATTCCCATTTAAAAGATATCAGATAGGTAAGGTTTATAGAGGAGAACGAAATCAAAAGGGCCGATATAGAGAATTTTATCAATGTGATGTGGATATTATAGGCAAAGAGAAATTAAACGTAAAAAATGATGCTTTAGTTATTAGCTTAGCGTCAAAGGCTTTTAAATCAATAGGATTAAAAAATTATAAATTTCAAATAAGTAATAGAAAAATATTATCTTCTTTATTAAATTCATTAAATATAAGTAATTCTACTGATGTTATGATATTAATAGATAAATATGATAAAATAGGGAAATTATCCTTTGAAGAGGAGCTAAATAAATTAGTAAATGAAGAAAAAGCAAATATAATAAACAAAGTTATAAATATAAATGGTTCTAAAGACAAAATTTTAGAGGATTTAAACTCATTAAGTATACAAGATGAAAAGTTTATCATAGGTTTGAATGAGCTTAAAGAAGTTATTACTACTTTAGAAATACTTGGAGTAGATGATAGCGAGTATATAATAAACTTAAAAATCATAAGAGGATTAGATTATTATACAGGAACAGTATTTGAAACTTTCCTAACAAATAATGAACAATATGGATCCATTTGCTCTGGTGGTAGATATGATAACTTATCAGAAAATTACACTACTAATATATTACCTGGAGTTGGTATTTCAATTGGTTTAACAAGATTATTTTTTGTTTTAAAAGAGATAGGATTTATTGAAAATTATAAACTTCCATCTAAGGTTGAGTATTTAATTATTCCAATTGGAGATACGTTGAAATACTGTGGCCAAGTATATAAAAGACTGTATCAACTAAAAAAGTCTGTAGAAATATATTTTGAAGATGATAAATTAAAGAAAAAATTGAATTATGCTAACAAAATGGGGATTACAAATGTTATTCTTTTAGGTGAAGATGAAGAAAGAAATAAGACTATAAACATCAAAAATATGGATACTGGAAATCAAAAAATAATAATCCTTGAAGATATAATTTAAATAAATACCTTCTTTTCTTATAAGATATCCTAATAAGAAAAGAAGGTATAAAACTTTCAACTATAAGTATTTTGATATTATCAAAATAGTAATATTAAGTCTATAAGACTATTTATATATTTAATTAACTCATCATAATTAAAAGGATTAGTAAATTTAATAATTCCTTCTAAACTACTATTAAAATTCCTTAAGTAATTTAATAAAT
>JAQCTH010000090.1 GCA_027686065.1 Clostridiaceae bacterium AF10-41 | reverse complement strand
AGTAAATTTTGATATAGTATCAGATACATTTTTTTTGTTAAGTAGATATGAAGAATATGTGATAGGAAATAACTTAGAAAATCATAATAGATTTTCTATTGAAGATTCAATATTATTTAAAGAATCTTTGCTTGATAGACCTATAGTGAATGAGTATTCTATTTTCTTAAAAAAGTTAATTTTGAAACTAAACCCTAAGATTAATATATTAGATAAATTTTTTGAAAAAGGCAAAATTTTCATAAGTCATGATATAGATTCTATATCTAAATATAACGATAAGTTTTATAGAAAATTAGCATCATATATAATAAGGGAAAAGAACATAAAAAAATCACTTTCATTAATTGAAGGAAATTTTAAATATATAAGGAACTCTAAGAATGATCCATATTGGAAATTTGAATATTTTCTGGAATTAGAAAAAAAATATGGATTTAGGGCTAGTTATTATTTTATGAGTGGTGGAGAAACTACAAAGGATAATAATTATTCTATAAAAAATAAAAAATTAAAAAGAATATTCAATGAATTAAAAGAGTATAGAAATGAAATTGGAATTCATGGAAGTTATAATAGTTATAACAATAAAAATGTTCTTAAACATGAAATAGACAAATTAGAAAATGAAGTTAATATGAAAATATATGGTATTAGACAACATTTTTTAAGATTTAATATCAAGGAAACATGGAGAATTCATAAAGAACTTGGATTAAAATATGATTCAACAGTAGGATATGCAGAAAATATAGGATTTAGGTGTGGGACATGTTCGCAATTTAAAATATATGATTTAAATGAAGAACAAGAGTTGGATTATTGGGAAATTCCACTTATAATAATGGATACAACTTTAAATAGTGATAGTTATATGGGAATGGATATAGACCTTGCTATAGAGAAATGTAAGGAAATATATGATATAGTTAAAAAATATAATGGAGTTTTCGCTTTATTATGGCATAATTCTTCTTTAGATAGTAATAGTAATTGGTGTGGATGGGAAAAAGTTTATGAAGAGATATTAAAATATGCCTATTTAGAAAATTCAATTGGATTATCCGGTATAGATATTGTTAATTTAGTAGAAAAATATTATTAGATAATGAAAAACTTATATGAAAGGATAAAAGGATGAGATTAGATAAGAAAGTTTTATTAATAAATATAATAATATGTATAATATTAGAAGCAGCACTATTCTTAGTATTAGGAGGAAAAGCGGGATTGTTTACAACTGCTATAGGTATTTTAGCAATTCCAATTTGTATAATACTAGTAAATTTAATGCTTATTTCATTAGAAAATTCTATTTTGATATTTACATTTTTAGTTCCAATGATACCAATAACAGGATATTTAATGAATAGAGCAAAGATGCTTGATTATCAATGGATAGTATATTCAATCTTTTATATTGGAACACTTCTTATAATGCTAAAGCATAAAGTATTTAAAAATATTAATAGAGATAAATTAGTAATAAAAAATAAAATAATAAAATCAATATTAATTATATTACTAATTATTAATATAATTTTTGCATACAACAAACAATTATCATTTATGATAATAACTCTATCATTTTTACCATTTATAATATTTTTCTATATAATAGGAGCTATTAATTTAAGAGATAGGGAAAGATTCTATGAAAAGATTTTAATTTCCTTTGTTTTGGGATGCATAATTTCATCAGCTCCAGACATACTTCAATTCATTTTAACATGGATACAAGGTAATAAAAATATAAGATTGTTTGGACCTCTAGGATCAAACTTTATCCTAAGTTACTTTTTATTAGCATATGTATTAGTTTTGAATAAATGGGTTAAAGAAAATAGCTGGAAAAATATATGGACTATTTTAGCATTAGCAATGTCATTCATAATTTCTATGCAAATGTCTAGAGGAGCATTATTATCATTTGTAGCGATATTTATTGCTTATATAATTTTCGATATAAAAAATTGGAAGAAGTATGTTGCAGTATTCTTAGTATTTGGAGGAATTTTATCTTATAATGTGGCTAGTAGAAGTGATGTAGCTAATGATGAAAGTATTAAAGAATTGCAAGAAATGATAGCAGCTGATAATATTGATAGAAAAAGCTTAGAGGATGTACAGATAGGTGGAGTTTTGGCTAAAGTAATAAAAAGTCAGAGCAAAACTAGGCAAGTATTGTGGGAAACAGGTATATTAGTAACAAATGATTATAAATATACAGGGGTTGGAGCAGGAAACTTCAAGTATTTCTTTAATGAGTATTCAGGAACTAACAAAGGATACAGTGATTCTCATAACATTTTAATAAATATGTCTTCTGAATTAGGATTACCTTTTATGATTGTATCATTAATACTATTATTAATAATAACAATTGAATCATTAATAAAATTCTTTAAGGAAAGAGATAAGAAAATTAAATTGAATTATCTTTCATTATTAATTATTATGGGGGTAATATTATTGTATGGAAATCTTACAGGAATGAATTTCTATAATATTAATCAAATATATAGCTTTACACCAACTTTTATGATATTATTTGTATTATTTTATAGGGATAATATTAACGAATTTATGTAGATACCATAATAGAGGAGAGCACTATGAAATTAGTAAATAAATTATTAAAAAGATTAATGGATATATTAGCTTCTGGATTAGGACTAATATTTTTATCTCCCATACTGATAATTATATGTATATTAATAAAGGCTTCATCGGAGGGAGCAATTTTTTTCAAACAAGTCAGAGTAGGTAAAAATATGAAAAATTTTGAAATATTAAAATTTAGAACTATGGTACCTAATGCTGAAAAACTTGGAAAGCAAATAACTATCGGAGAGGATAAGAGGATAACCTCTGTAGGTAAAGTTCTAAGAAAATATAAGCTTGATGAATTACCACAATTATTTAATGTATTTATGGGAGATATGAGTTTGGTTGGACCAAGACCAGAGGTGCCTAAATATGTAAAATTATATAGTGAAGAGCAGAGGAAGGTTTTAGATGTAAAACCAGGTATTACAGACTTAGCTTCATTGAGATATAAGGATGAAAATGATATATTAGGAAAAGTGGATAATCCAGAAGAATACTATATAACTGTAATAATGAAAGATAAATTAGAATTGAATTTAGAGTATATAGAAAAAAATAATATATTAATAGATATCTATTTAATAATAAAAACTATAATAAAATGTTTATAAGGTGGGAAAAAAATGAAAAAGTTGAATTTTGCAATTATTGGTTGTGGAAGAATTTCATATAAGCATGTAGAAGGGTTAGTTGAAAATAAAGATTTAGCAAATTTGGTTGCAACATGTGATGTAAAAATAGAGTTAGCAGAAGAAAAGAAGAACGAATATCTTGAAAAGATGAATGAATCATCTTTAAAAATTGGAGTATATGAAGATTATAAAGTAATGATAGAAGAAGAGGACATTGATGTTGTTACTATAGCTACAGAAAGTGGATATCATGCTGAAATAGCTATTTATTGCATGAATAAAGGAAAGCATGTAATAGTAGAAAAACCAATGGCTATGTCTATAGATGATGCTAACGAAATGATAGAAGTTGCAAAGAAAAATAATGTTAAGCTATCAGTTGCACATCAAAATAGATTTAATAAACCAATTCAAAAGCTTAGAGAAGCGATAGAAGAAGAAAAATTAGGAAGAATAATGAATGGAACAGCTAGGATTCTTTGGAGAAGAGATGATAATTATTATAAGCAAGCTCCATGGAGAGGTACTTGGGATTTAGATGGCGGTACTTTAATGAATCAATGTATACATAATATAGATTTACTACAATGGATGATTGGAGCTGAAGTAGAAAGAGTTTATGCAGAATGTGATACATTTAAAAATAAAATTGAGGCTGAAGACTTTGGGGCTATAGTAGTTAGATTTAAAAATGGAGCTATAGGAATTGTAGAAGGTAGTGCAGTAGTATATCCAAAGAACTTAGAAGAAACGTTAAGCGTATTTGGTACAGAGGGAACAGTAGTAATAGGCGGACTTGCTGTAAATGAGCTTAAGACTTGGAGATTTGAAGGCGAAGATGAAGAAGTAGTTAAAAAAGATTTGCAAGTTGAAATAGATAGTGTGTATGGTAAAGGGCATACTCCTTTATTTAGAGATGTTATAGAAGCTGTAAATGAAGATAGAAAACCATATGTAAGTGGTGAAGATGCTATAGTACCTTTATCAATAATTTTAGCGGCATATAAATCAAGAAAAACAGGAATGCCTGTTAACTTCCCATTTAATAATTTTTCAAGTTCAGATATGAAATAAATAAGAATATAAATATTAATCTTAAGGAAATTTTAAGATTAATGAATATATCTTAAGAAAATAATGATTGTTAAAAAACAAATTATTCCATATAATACTAAGTGTACTACATTGAGTAATACACTTAGTATTTTTTTATTTTCTAAATAAGGGGGATTTTATATGAAAAAATCTACACTTTTAGCAGTTAGCGGACTTATCATAATATTTATTATAATAACATCATTTGGAGATAAAACTAAAGTATATGAGAAACAAGTAAGATACAATACTCCAGAAGAGGCAATAGCTAATTTTATTGGATATGCTAATAGTTATGAAGTAGTTAAAAATAAAAATAGATATTATAATATTATACCAAAAGAATTTCTTGAAAGTATATCAAGAAGATATAGGTTATATTTGAATGATTATAATGGAACTAAATATATTAATGAACAAATACCAATATTTTTAGATTATGAAATAGCAGAGGTAAATATAGAGAACCTAGGAAACTTAAGAGTAAATTATGAAGAATCTTTTAATAATATACCAAATTATCAAAGAGCAAAGGAAGTTAGAACTTATAAATTAAGCGCTTTAATTATTTATAATAATGAAGTAGATAAAGTTTTTGTGAATTCAGATGGAACAGTAAATAAAGATGGAATATATAAATCATATGATGAAATATCTAAACAAGAAATATATAACGAACAAGTAGCTACAGAAATAGATTTTTATTTAGTAGTTATAGATGAAGAAGAAGGGTATGTAGTTGATTATTATACTGTAGAACATAAATAGTTTTTTAGGCGAGGTGAGATTATGTTAATAATTGATTCAAGAAGTAGTACACCTATTTATGAACAAATTATAATTGGGATAAAAGAACTGATATTAAGAGGGATAATGAAACCTGGAGATAAATTACCATCAATTAGAGAGTTATCTACTATACTAACTATAAATCCTAATACTGTAAGTAAAGCATACGGAGAACTTGAAAGTGATAATATTGTAGAAACAATAAGAGGTAAAGGAACATTTGTATCGAATAAATATGAGAAAAAAGCTTCAGAGCATGAGAAGAATAAACTAATCGTAGATATAAAAAGATTAATATTAGAAGCTAATTACTTAGGAATTGAAGAAAATGATTTGATTTTATTGTTAAGTGAAGGATTTAAGGAAATAAGAGGAGGAATATAATATGTTAGAATTAAAAAACTATTCCTTAAATTATGGAGATATCAAGATATTAGAAGATATAAGTTTTTCATTGGATAAAGGAAAGGTTTTAGGAATTGTGGGTCCAAGTGGAGTAGGAAAAACATCTTTAATAAGAGGAATAGTTGGGGTATACAAGGGGAGTTATGGGAAAGTCCTTTTAAATGGAGAAGAAGTTTATGATAATCCAGAAATAAAAAAAAGAATAGCTTTTGTTCCAGATGAGCACAGTAGCTTTTATTTAATAACCTTAAAAGAAATAATAAATTACTATAAAATTATATATCCTGATTTTAATGAGACTAAATTTTATAAGATTAACAGACTTTTTAAAATTCCATTAAACAAAAGATTTTTACAATTATCTAAAGGGATGAAAATGAGAGTTAATTTAATGCTTGCATTCTCATTAGAATGTGAAGTCTTAGTGTTAGATGAGCCTACATCAGGATTAGATCCTATATTAAAAGAAAATGTTTTAAAAATAATTATGAATGAAGTATATGGTAAAGAAAAATCAGTTATAATAAGTTCTCATAATTTAGGAGAGCTTGAACGAGTATGTGATGATATAATGATACTTAATGATGGAAAACTTGAATATTATAATTCATTAGAAAATATAAAGAAAAATATAAAGAAAATTCAAGTGGCATTTGATATGCCAGTTTATGAAGAAGATTTAAATATAGAAGGTATATTTAGTATTTCACAAGTTGGAAGAGTATTCACTATTATAACAGAAAACTATAATGATGAGTTTAAGAGTGAATTAAATAGATTTAAACCTCTATTTATTGAAGAAATAGACTTAAGTCTTGAAGAGATATTTATACATAGAATAGGAGGGAAGTGTGATTATGAAGAAATATTTGAATAAAAGTTTATTTTATCAAGGAGATGCAAAAATAATACTTCCTTTAGCACTAGCATATGTAGGTGTGTTTTTAATTACTAAAATTATTATTGATGATTATTTTAATTGGAGATTAAAAGGAAATCTTTATAATGGATATAATAATAATCTTATTTACTCTTTTGAGTGTGTAGTTATATTGATATTATATTTAATAATTAGTTATATAATAATAGTAGGAATGTTTAAAAGAAAAAAGTGGTCAACCTTATTATCTGGGCCATTTTCAAGGCTGGATATAAGGAAAAGAGAACTTATATTAATAATAATTTGTGCAATACTTTATTTAATAGGTTATTTAATTATCATAGGACAGGGAGCAATAAAAAATGCTGAAATTATTAGATATATTGGGGATTTTAAAGAAAATATTTTTATGGATGTAATTAGAATAATTAGTATATCAACTATTACAATAGGTGGATTAGCGTTGTTAGATTCAATATTCGCAAATACATATTATTTAATAGGTTCAGGAATATTTATATTTATATATTTTATTGCTTTAATACTAAATTTAGAATCAGGGCTTTATAGCTATATTAATTATGAAAATAAAGGAATAAGATATGTATATAATAGGATAATAGAATATTTGAATGGAGTTCATATAGGAAGTAGTATAAGTAAATTAGAAATAATTACTATATCAGCATTTTTCGTAATAACAGGAGTAATTTTAATATTTATAGCTAAAAGATTAACGAATAATATGCTAGTAGAACATATGAATGAAGGAATAATTCTTAATTTCCCTAAGAAGATTGCTGAGTTCATGCTACAAACCTTCATAGGAATAATAACAGCTCCATATTTAAGTAACTTAATTAATGATTTCTATTTTCGTAATTCGTTATTTGAAAAAAGGTTATTTTTATTAAGAGTAATAATTATTATAATAATATCATTTATAAGTCATATTCTATTTAAAAAATTCAAAAGTTCTAAAAAGGAAAAGTACTATTTATGATAGTTGTGATTAGTTATAAATTGCTAAGCAATTTATTCAGTTCACGGTGTTACAATTCACAGTTCATAGTTTTTTTATAAAGTAACAGGTAAGGTAATAGAGGTAACAGGTAATAGATAATAGGTGGTAGGTAAGCGGTAATAGGTGTAAGGTAACAGGTTTTTAGTTCACAGTTGAGTTTAGGGAACAAGTAACAGATAGCAGGTAAAGGGTAATAGAGTTTAGGGTTTTTAAAGTTAAATAGTAAATAAGGAAAACCTTGATTTGTTTTTTCATAATGTAGCTTTTAGGGAAAAACAAATCAAGGTTTTTAATATTAATTATTGGATACTTAATAGGGTGAACTCAGTTATAATTTAGTATTAAGCTCATTTGTTGAATATATACTGAATTAAATTTCTAATTATCCATTTTATACTTAGCCTTGTTTCTTAAAGTCTATAAAAATAAAAAACGAGGAACTGTGCCTTATGAACTTCAAACTAGAAATTTTGCTTAGTCTAATTGCATAGCATTTTTATTTTTAGGAGAAAAAATAGCGTATCCTATTATTATTGAAATTATAGTAGGAGGTACCCATCCAAATCCTAGATTTGAAAGTGGAATAAAACTTAAATTAATCAAAGGAATTTCAAATAGTATTCCAAAAATCAATGAAGTATAAACTCCAAGTCTTATAGCATTAATATTTTTTAATATATTAGATAAAAGAGTAGTAGCAATTAAAGTAATTGATACAGGATATAATATATTAAGTATTGGAATTGATAAAACTATTATTTTATCAACGCCTAGGGTTGCGATAGCTAAGCTAACAATAGATATAACAATAGCATTTAAGTTATATGGTAATTTACCCTTTGATACTCTTTCAAAAAATTCTGAGCTAGATGTTAATAATCCAATAGATGTTGTTAAACATGCAAGACCCATAGCAACTCCAATTACTATAGGGCCAATTTGACCTAGTATATTTTTAGCTATTAATACTAAAAGTGCGGTCTTTCCAATATCACTTGATGCTAAATTAACAGTTTGAGCGCCTATATAAGTTAGTCCTCCATAAACAAAAGCAAGTCCAATAATTGCAACAAAACTTGATTTTAATATCATAGTAGACATTTGATTATCTTTGTAACCTTTATTTTTTAATGAATCAGTTATTATACCTGCAAATAATAGAGCAGCTATAGCATCCATTGTTTGGTATCCTTCTAGTAAAGAAGAGGGAAAAACATTTATAGCATCAGTTTCAACTATATTTCCAATAGGTATAAAAAATCCTTTAGCAATAAGAATTACAAGTAAAATTATTAAAGCTGGGGTTAAGTATTTACCAAGTGTATCAATTATAGAAGTACTTTTTAAAACAAAAAACAAGTTTATTATAAAATATATAGTCATAACTATAAATGGAGATACACTAGGGAAAAATGGGCTTATTGTAAGTTCAAAAGTAGTAGCTGCTGTCCTTGGAATTGCAAGCAGGGGTCCGACGGCTATGAATAGAGCAGCAGTAAGTATTATTGAAAATTTTTTACCAATTTTATTTGAAAGGGTTTCAAAAGTTCCATCTCCTTTTGAGCAAGCAAAGATAGCTAGGAGTGGAAGTCCGACTCCAGTAGTAATAAATCCTATAATACCTAATAAATATTCGCTTCCTATTCTATTTCCCAGGAAAGCTGGAAATATAAGATTACCTGCTCCAAAGAACATTGAAAATAAGGCGAAGCCAACTATAATAGAATCTTTTGTACTTTTTTTCATTATTTTATTTCCTCCATATAAATACTTTCTATATAATTTTCAATCAATAAATTCACTTAAATCCAAAATATTATGAATAATAAAAACTTAATAATTTAATAAGAAAAGTATAATTTTTTTAAATAAACATTAAATATGCAGGTTTTATATTAGCATAATACGACAAAATATTCAATGAATTAATAAATTAAAACATTAGTGAAAAAATGGTATAATATATTTAAAATTTATATTTAAAATTATTATTAAATATAGAAAGCTTAGGAGGCAATAAAATGTTATTAAGTGAAATTATAAAATTGAAAGAAGATTTGAACCTTCTTAAAGATGGAGAATTTACATCTTTAGGTTTAGCAGTTTCAGTATGCGAAGAAAAATTACTTTCTTTTATTGAAAATGAAAAATATATTAGTGGGCTAAGTGATAAAATTACTTGTTTAATAACAACAAAAGAAATAGGTGATAAACTTAAAAATAAATATGGAGTTATAATTTCAAGTAACCCTAGGATGGATTATTTTAAGTTACATAATAAATTATCTCAAATAGATAGTTATAAAAGGGAAGAGTTTGATAGCATATTTGGTGAAAATTGCGAAATAAGTCCTCTAGCTTCTATAAGTAAAAGAAATGTAAAAATAGGTAATAACGTTAAAATAGAAGAATTTGTTGTTATTAGAGAAAATACAGTAATAGGAGATAATTCTATTATAAGATCTGGTACAGTCTTAGGTGGCGAAGGGTATGAATATAAGAGGGTAGATGGAATAATAATGAATGTTAATCATTGTGGTGGTGTAATTATAGGAAACAATGTAGAAATTCAATATAATTCATGTATAGATAAAGCACTTTATACTTGGGATAACACAATAATAGAAGATTATTCTAAGTTGGATGATTTAGTTCATATAGAGCATGGTGTTAAAATAGGAAAAAGATGTTTAGTTGCATCAAGAACAACTTTTGGGGGAAGAACTATATTAGGAGATGATTCGTGGGTTGGATTAGGAGCTATTATTTCTAATGGATTAATTTTAGGGAATAAGGTTAGTATTAGTCTTGGATCTGTAGTGACTAAAAATATTAATGATGGTGAAAAAGTATCTGGAAATTTTGCAATTAATCATGACAAATATATAGAATTTATAAAAGGTATTAGATAAGTAGGATTTCATAAGTAAGATAATAATCTATAGTATTTTTAAAGAAATGTAGTTCTCTTAGAAAAGATTATAGGTAGTATTAATGAAAATTGTAAAATAATTCAATTATAGTGGTGTATAAATTGAATTATATAGTTTAATATGCTAAAATAAAATTGGTTATATTATGTAAAGATATATGAATGAGAGGGATAGATATGAAAGTAAGAAAAGCTATTATACCAGCGGCTGGACTTGGAACTAGATTTTTACCAGCAACTAAAGCACAGCCTAAAGAAATGCTTCCAATAGTTGATAAGCCAACTATTCAATACATTATTGAGGAGGCTGTTGCATCAGGAATAGAAGAAATTCTTATAATCACAGGAAGAAATAAAAAGTGCATAGAAGATCATTTTGATAAGTCAGTAGAATTAGAAATGGAACTTGAAAAAAATCATAAAGAAGATCTTTTGGAACTTGTAAGGGGAATATCTGATATGGTAGATATTCATTACATAAGACAAAAAGAGCCTAAGGGATTAGGGCATGCAATTTCATGTGCAAGAGCATTTGTTGGTAATGAGCCTTTTGCAGTATTATTAGGCGACGATGTAGTGGACTCAGAAGTTCCTTGCTTAAAACAATTAATGAATTGCTATAAGGAATATAAAACTTCTATTTTAGGGGTTCAAACAGTAAATCAAGAAGATGTAAATAAATATGGAATAGTGGATGGAATTCATATTGAAGATAGGGTTTATAAAGTAAAAAAATTGGTTGAAAAACCAGCTATAGAAGAAGCTCCAAGTAATGTTGCTATATTAGGAAGATATATAATAACTCCACAAATATTTGATATTTTACAAAATACTAAACCAGGTAAAGGCGGAGAAATTCAACTTACAGATGCATTACAAACTTTAATTGAAAATGAAGCTATGTATGCCTATAATTTTGAAGGAAAAAGATATGATGTGGGAGATAAATTAGGTTTCCTGCAAGCAACAGTAGAATATGCTTTGAAAAGAGAAGAACTTAGAGAACCTTTTATTCAATATTTGACAAGTAGAGATTGGAATAAATAATAAATAGAAGCCACTAATTTGAAAATTAGTGGCTTCTATTTATATAAAGTAAAGAAGCTATATACTGTAGTTGCAAAATTTTTTTATATTTATAATAGGTCTTTATTAATATTGTTACAATAACTTGCAATTGATAACACAATAAACATTGTAATAATTGCTTTTAATGAGTCATAATAGCAATCTAATAAGTTCATAAATTGAAAGCTAATAAATGCAATTGTCACTCCAACTAATATAGGCTTTAGTTCATTATTCTTACAATTTTTAATATAAGATATCAATGAGAATAGTGTTAAACCTAAAAATAAAAGAAAAAATATGCTACCTAAAATGCCTAGTTCAGATTGTATTTTTAAAAAGATATTATGTGGATGTAGTGCCCTATAGCTACCATGGATCATTAAATCAGGATTATGGTATATATAAACAGGGTATTCAGTAGCAAAATTACTATTACCAACTCCAAATAAAGGATTATCTTTTATCATAAGTTCTGCTATTTTCCATATTTTAAATCTACTGCTATTTTGATTTAAATCTAGAATAGCTAAGAATCTCATTCTACTTTGAGGAATAATCAATAATACTATAGGCAGAATTATTGATACAATTAGAAATCTTTTATCATAAACTATTGCTATTAAAATACACCCCAATAGCAAAGCTAATATGGCATTACGAGATTGGGATAAAATTATGTTGGAAAAAAGTAAGACTGAGCATAATGATAAAAATATTTTTTCACCCTTTTTCTTACTATTAATAAGTAGCATAAGAACTATAAATATAGATAATATAGTGTATGCACCTAAATTATTGGAGTTTTCTAAAAATGATGAAATTCTATGTTCATCATCTAATGATATATTATTAAATTTATATTTAAGTAATTGAATTATACTAAATAAACTTGATAGAATTGAAATAAATATATAAGAATTTAATAATATTTTAAATATATTTTTCCCATTTAATTTATATGATATTGAATAATAAATGAATATAT
>JAQCTH010000009.1 GCA_027686065.1 Clostridiaceae bacterium AF10-41 | reverse complement strand
ACGGTCTTTTTCATAATGTCCTTTACAAAGGGTACATTTTATTGAATAATACAGTACTTTTAGTAATTTAATATTTAATTTTACCTTTGCAATATTTTAAAGTTGTTAGTTACTCTTCATTGTATAAACACCATTTGGATTGTTTAGTATACATTTTTCAATTTCATCTATTTCAGCAATAGCATCCTCCATTGTTGAATACATCCCCAATGAAGTCCTATTTGAAGAAAATATTCCATCAGGTGCAAACCTTCCCCACAGTATTACTTTATTTCTTTTATCTCCAAGAATAGATGAAATTTCAACTTTGATTACATTAACCAACTCTTTTTTATTTTGAGTCCTAATCCACATAAAGCCCTCCATTTTACCATATATTAGTGTATTAAATACCAATTATGATTTAATTATAGAATATTTTGTAAATATAAGAAAGGATAATCCTTGTTAAGTTTCCATATCCCTTTACCTTTTATATTTTTATAACCATTGAAATATACTGGTACAGGTATAAGATTCTGTAGTTTATTTTCTATTAAATAATTACTCATTAAATTATTATGAGTATCTTTTTGATTTCATAGAATATATGATTGTAGAAATCAATGCAACAAGTATCAAAATGTGAAGAACAATATGGTACACGTCAGGAATATATCTTAAATCAGATTTAATAAACTTTATTGATCCTTCAAAAAATCGTATTTTTTCTTCCCCGCCACCAACAATAGTGTACCATTCATGAGAAATAAATTGGGTTAATAGCCATAATGATTGCCATATAATTAATATATATTTCCCGATATTCTCTTTTAGCAAAAATAAAATTAACGCACCAAGAAATATGATAAAAAAGATTCCATCATCACGCCATGACCGCGTAACTAGATGATTGTTCTTAAAATATACTCCTACCATATCTAAGAAAAACCATGCCAACAAAATCACATTCGCAATCAAACAATACTTCCTTTTCACTTAGCAACCCTCCAGTAAATTCCTATTTTTCTATCTCATATTATAATTATAACATATTTTGTAAATACCGTACTATTCAATTATTTCTAGTTAACTTTCTTCATCGTAAGGCCCGCTATGAAATATAGATTTTTTAATATGATTTTTGTAGAAAAATAATACAGGCAATTCTATAAGTGGAGCAATTAAGTATTTAATTTTGCTCTAGTTATATTTTAAAATTTTTTATATAAATCTAATGATAAAATTTAAATTCCTATCACTAGATTCTTAAATTATTCATTACATAAAATTATAGTTACCTTTACTTTTTACCATATATATAAGTAAATAAAATTCTTCCTACTCCCATACAAATAATAACTATTAGGTTAAAAATAATAACAATACCTAAAGTACTTTTTCGTAATTGGAATAAATAATAAAAGTAAAATATAGATACTATTAATCCTATACTAAAATTGATTATTCTTAATTTATGGTTAATTCTAGCGATATTTTTCATATCACTAACTAAATATATGTTACCTATAACCAGATAAGTAATTGCTTCTGCTAAATGTAGCGAAATAAATTGAGATATAAATAAATATAGATATTCATTATTTATAGAATATCTATAAATTAATATAACTCCTAAAAATGCAATTATTAAGTTTACTATAATTCCAGCATAAGATATAACCAAATCCTGCTCATCGGTTAATTGTTCCACCTTATTTTCATTAACAGGTCTTGGTGTAGAAAAAAATAGATATGGTTTTACTGTAACTTTAAGCCAATTATCTTTACAACCATATTTCCAATAAAAAAACGAATGTCCCCATTCATGAAATAAAATAACTAAATATAAAGCAAAATAACTAATAATAAATTTCAATAATAAATTCAAATTTATCCCCCCATCCCTTAGAATACTTTACCTCTCATAATATAATGCTTCTTTTCACTAAACAATCCATTGGATTAATTTGATATTTCATTTATGTTTTACAATAATTTCATATTATAAATTTAATTAAAATACAAAGAGTTTTTTTGTATCATATTCTTTATGTTGAATTGAAACCTCTTTTATCCATTCATCTAATCGTTCTTTATGAAAATACAATTTATCATTTACAATGAAATAAGGAAACATAATACCAGTATAACTTCCTCTTGATTCTAACATATTTTTTTCTGTATTAATTATCCCTTGAACTTCTTCCTCTGTCATTTTAAGATAGTTTGCGACTTGAGATATATCCATAACACTACTCTCTACAGTAGCCTTTTCTAATTGTATATTACTTCCCTTTTGTATTGAATATCCAAAATAAATGGAACTTAATAGAATCCCGAATGTAAGTATAATTATTGATATTGGTAGTAATTTATTATTTTGCAAAATACACTCCACCTTTTTATTATAAATAATTTATTGTAATACTTTACTTTCATTAAATTATATTTAATTTTCTCTTGGTAATATAAGAGTATTGCTTTTTCCCTATCTTTATAGATTAAACTTTGTATTCTATCTTCATATGTTCTGTTGCATTTTTCTAATAGCTCAAGAATAATATCAATTAATTCTGGTTTGCATATTCTTTTTGCATAATTTTAGATCAAAGTGTTTTATATTAGCCACTAAAAATAATACTTATATGCAGAATTTCCTTCTGTCCCTGGTATTATAATAAATTTAGGAGTTATTGTACAAAAAATAAAATAATCAAATATAAATAAGTCTATAACACATACCAATCCATTTACAATTATCCACCTGAAAAGAACAGAAAAATAGCTTATTCCACTGCCTTGAAATCTAATATAAAACGAAATAATAATATAGGCAACTAAAAGAATCATAACTTGTATTCCAATCCTTAATAGTATTTTATTTTCTTCTTTGTTTTTTGGTAGAACACTTTCTCTTATCTTAAATGGATAATTATATAATTGAGCGCGTGGATTTATTTTAATCATAAAAAAAATCCCACCATAAAGAATGATTGATATTACAACAGAATCAATTATTATTGAGAAAAAGTCTATAATATTTCCACTTCGCAATATAAATTATTTTATCACACCAAAATCATAAATTCATCCTATATATGTAAATTATACCATTTTTAAATATTTTGATTTTAATAACCTATTATATATTTTTCAAGAGCAGTTTCTAGTTCACAATGCTATCAAATTACCAGCTAAAAAATACCGCATATTCATTTTGAATAATACGGTACCTTTATTGTAATTATTGTTGCTTTTTAAGTTTAACCACTGTAGTGGTGCCCATTGCAGATACCTCATAACTTAATACACCATTTTCATATGTTATAGTTTTAGTATCATCCCCTGAAGCAAGCAATGCACTTTCAGTTTTACTATGATCATTCTTGGAATCCCATGAATAAGGTTCATCAGCAGTTTTTGGAGCCACAAAAGAACCAGCCCAATAAAGTGCTTTTGTATCGCCATTATCGCTTACCCAATCAATTGTGATTGTGTCGCTAGTTATTGTTGCTAGTTGATAAGAATCATCAGATTTACTATTCTCTTGTTTCCATTCACCAGTTAAGTCAGGTATTTGCTTTTCAGTAGTATTACTACCACCATCAGAGCTTGATTTCTTAGAACTACACCCAATAGATATTGTTGTTAACATAAACAAACACAGACTAATCATAACTAATTTTTTCATTTTTATTATCCTCCCATTCTTAGTACTAGGTTTGCTATTATAGTTTCCTTAGCAAAAATAATACGCTTGATATTTACCCTTATAACAGGCTTATAAATTCCCGTTTTCTTATCTGTTTGTTAAATACGTGTCACCACTTAGCAATATATCACAATTACCAATTAATTATAACATATTTTTACAATGCCATTCAATTTCCAAGGAATATTTTTATATCAACTTAATTGGGATAAATGTTTCCATCTGTGCCCATCCTTGTACCTTAATAATTTCAGCTGGTGTTATAATATGTCCCATTGCATAATGATTTGGGCGTATATCAAGTTCAAAAATTTCTGATTCCTCAATATATTTCATTGCCTCTTCGTATAATTTCTTGCTTACTTCTTCATCTCCATCTTTATAAGCATATGTCAAATAGTACCCCCCATCAAAATCAACAACTTCATATCCGCCGTCATCCATCTCATCAGTTAAAGCCCACCACCATACCATTCCTTGTTTTTCTTCATCATAAAACAAAAAATCACGCGGTAAAAAATTATCTCTATCAGGTGGTACAATGGATGAAAAATACATATCAAACTTTCCTAAAATACCATTAGGGGAAAAATCAAAATTTTTGTCTACTCCAGATGATGCAGCCTTAAATATTGGTAGTGATATTATTCTAAATTCCATAATACATCTCCTTAATTAATTTCATTAAATTATGCAAATTAAGTATATTATACCATATTATTCAATCTAAAGCTATATTTTATAAAGAGTAGCCTACTTATCTAGTTCATCTTTTCTTGTATTAACAAGAACTTATTTACTTAATTGAAACAATTCCTCTACTGATGTGCCTAAGCATTTTGCTAAATTCATTGCTAATTCTAGTGTAGGATCATATTTATTATTTTCAATTGCATTAATTGTCTGTCTTGTAACGTTAACTAAATTTGCTAAGTCTTCTTGTCGTAATCCATTTTGTTTTCTTAATTCTTTTATTCTATTTTCCATATTTAAATCTACTAAAAAAACAATAAAAGAATGCCACCCAAAATGATAACTGTAATTATACTTAATGCCATCATATTTAAGTTCTTTTTACTGTTTTTATCTCCTGTTTTCATAATATAGACTTGTTGCATTATTAATACTAAAAGAACTTGTAAAATAAATAAGATCATGGGAAATGTTTCACCCATTCCCTTAATATAATTTACAACTCCCCAAGTAAATAAAACTATAGCAGTAAATATCCAAGAAATCCTGATTGCCTTTAATGTAAGAAACCTTTCCATTTCATCTTGTTTTTTCATAACTCATTCTCCTAATGTCAAATTCTTTTTACATTTTAATCGTATCACAAGTTACTTAAATGTCAATACTATTTGACATTTTTTACAACAATAAATTCAAATTGGAATAAAAAAATACCGCATATTCTTTTTAATAATACGGTATTTTTGTTGTTTTATATTTAATTTTAATCTTGTAATTTGAATATTGTGAACTAACCTAACTTAGTATATGCTTATTTTACTTAGTGTTACTTTTGTACTTCTTTAAGAATACAAAGTTGCATATTAGTGAAATGATAAACACTACGATAAATATATATCCCATTGGTATTAATACGAATGGCTCAACCAATGTTCCATCTGGCATAACTTTTGCACCTATAACATTATAGGCGATGAAACAAATTATAGCTGCTAAAGCAGAAATAAACATGGAACCCTTTGTAAACCAAACTTTCTTATCCCTTTTCCATTTTAATGCAATATTTTCCATTACCTGTATCTCCCCATCTGAAACAATTGGTTTTTCTAAATTCAGTTTAAGTTTTTGCAATTCTCCTAAGCATTGCGGACAGTCATCTAAATGCTCTTCTATCAACGAAGAACTTTCTTTACTACAAACTTTGTCATAATACAATGGTAACAAATCTCTAATAACTTCACATGATAATCTCATATTAATTTCTCCTTTAATTTTATTCTTGCACGATGATAAGTGACTCTTGCCCAACTTTCTGTTTTTCCAAACAATTCAGCTATTTTTAAAAATGATAGATCTCCAAAGAAACGCAATGTAAAGACTTCTTTATATGGTTCTTCTAAATTATGGAGTAGTTTATGAATTTCAAATGTACTTTCATCATCAACTATCTTTTGTTCAAAATCAACATCAAAAACATCAACTATATCTTCAACTCTTTTAAAATTATTTTTTTCTTTCTTTAAATACGAAAAATATAGGTTTTTAGCAATTTGACAGAGCCAAACACTCATTTTACAATTTCCTTTAAAACTATTAATATTTTTTAATGCTTTAAAAAATGTCTCTTGTGTTATATCATCGGTAATACTCTTATTTTTAGTTAGGCATAACACATATCTATATACGTCCTTGAAATATTCGGAGTATATTTCTTCAAATTCAGTCACATTCTCACCACCTTTCGTATATAAGACTATCAAAATTATATTTCGTTACAACATTCCCCAATTTTTTTTACTCTACTTGCAAAATCAAGTAGTTAAATAAAGGTCATATACACTTTATTTCGTATTATATTACATTCCAAACTTATTATTGTATATCTTACAAAATACCATACTATTCACTTTTCAAAGATAATACTTTTTTAATTAGTTCCCTATATATTTAAATTGCAGACTGAATTATCATTAAAAATCTATATTATAAGCATAAAAAATTTTTTTATCAAAAACTAAAAGATAAAGGAGAATACAAATGATGATAAAAAAAATATTCTTAGCAATAATAATACTTATATCATTGACTAACAGTGTTAATGCAAGTACAACATATAATTATGCTGAACCTGTACAAACTATTTCAAAAATCTATACAGAAGGTTTTTATAAATTTGATAATAAAAACGATGTTGATATAGGCGTAACACTAATTACCAACACCCCTACTAAAATCATGATTCTTGATGAAAATATGAATATTCAATTTATTAGCTTAATACCATATAACACTAAATTTTATCTCCGTAATATTGCACCAAAAAAAATAATAGCAATAATTGGTGACGGAGAAGTAGCACTATCGTTTGATAAAATTTAATTAGTTTATACTATAAATTTATTAAAATACTGTATTATATGAGAAATTAATATACAGTATTTTTTTATTTATAAATAATTTTAGAGATTACTGTTTCTTCTGAATTACACATTAAAAAATACCGCATATCAATTTGATAATACGGTATTTCTGTTGTTTTATATTTAATTATCTTCATTGTGCAAGGAACTTACTGTATATTTACTTATACTACAACCCTGCCCTTACCTTTTGCATAATTTTTTCATAAATAGATTAACTCAGTTAAGTTATATCTACTCACCATAACTAAAGCGTCTCATCTAACTTCTGAATCTTTGATTTGTAAATTAAATATACATTTCCTAAAATGTCAATTTTGTCTCCCTTTAAACGTACAGCACAATCTTTATTCGACGCATAGACCTTCATTTCTTCTGATAATGGAGCTAGTTCGTCTTTGATCTTCTCAATATTATTTTCGATATCATAATGAGATAATATAGAAAAATCATCAAGGCCGATACCATGGTAAATAGAGCTTATTTCACCTTCATAGCCAGTATATTTCGAGCATACCCATTTAGCAGACATGTTTATCGCACCAGCACTTGTCCCCATCACAACAGCGTTGCTTTTTTTAATCAAATCAGACAATTCATATTTAACCAAAATACCATTCTGTTCAATGGTATTTCCGCCTAACAAGAAAATTACTGAAGCATTTTGAATCAATTTCTGAGCCACTTCCTTATGTACGCTATAATCAATTAAATGATATTCTTCAAACATAATGTTAGCCTGATCAAGCCACCAGCGTTCAGTAGTACCAACTTCCTCATCTTCATTAAGAAATGGATTCGCGCTAATCATAACAATGGATTTTCTATCAATTATATCATCATTCAACAACTTGACTAACTTCTCATTAAAAGTATCATTAAACCAACCTAAGTAATAATGTATTTTCATAAGTACCTCCGTAGTAAAGTTTATATAATTTAAAATATGATTTAATTATAGCATATTTTGGTAAATAGCTTTCTATTCGATTTTCAAAGAACCATTTGCTCATCAATAAATTCAAATTGAAAATAAAAAAATACCGCAATTCTATATATGAAAATCTTTCCCTACATTAGTTAAATTTAAATCTTCTCAACTATATAATCAACAAAACCTTGTCTGATCCTTTCGCCTTCAAATATTCGCTCCAAAACCCTACTTTCTTTATAAAGAATTTTCATATCATCAAAATATTTGTCAGCCTCTGATTCTTCAAAGTATGAATGTATTACTGGAATATTATCATCAAGTTGCTCATATTGATTTTCACCCAAATCAACACCTGTACCACAGCGAAAATCCCTAATGGTAAGAAAATTCACAAATAATAATCCATTAGGTTTAAGTACTCTCTTCATTTCATTTATAGATTTGCAGACCTCTTCTTTTGGCATATGGAATACAGAGTTGTATGAATAAACAAAACTAAAATATTCGTTATCAAAATTCAATTTTCTCATATCCCCTTGTTGGATTTTGAGTTGATGTCCACTTTTCCTAGCATAATTATTTGCTTTCTCAATTTGAGCTAAATCCATCTCAATTCCATTTGTCATATATCCATATTCACGAAATAAAGTTAATGGTGGAGAGTCTCCACCTGCTCCACAATCCAATACTATTTTCTCCATGTTTGTTTCATTACAATACATAAGAAATCTATACAGTGGTATTTGCTTAAATATTTCAAGCATATTAAATTCCCCCTTTATATATAAATATAAAATAGATAAAATAATATTATCCATTTTTATTCTTCTTATCTCTTCAGCATTATATAGACAAACTATACCCTGCCTAGAGCTTTGAAATTATTCTTTCATATTTATTATCATGATCCTCTATTACCTTAATCTTATTATTTTCTATCATACAATCAATTCTTGATGCATACCACCAGTCCTTAACTCCTAACTGATAAAAACCAAGAATATTTCCAATTAATCTGACTTCTTTTATAGGTTCATATCCAATATGTTTATAAATTAGGTTATCATAGAAGTCTTCGCAAACTCCTATTAACCTCCCATTTACTACTACCCTTAGAGGACTATTTTCTTCTACAAGCATGAGCCAGGCATTACTAAACATTTTTAGTTCTATCTCAGATATTCTTCTTTGATAATTAATAAGTGTCTTATATTGCTCCGGTCCAACTTCTTCCAAAGATTGAAATGAAATAATTACATCATCTATTTTTATGTAATCTGGTAATTTTATTGCAAAAATTTCAGTTCCAATATCTTTTAGCAAATCACATATATAGTAAAAACCACACATCTCATATGGAGCATTACTATACCATATTCGAATTGCTTCTCCATTTAAAACATAATTTATAAGCCTTTTATATTCATCAGTATAATATTTTCCAGCTTTTTCAAGCTCTTTTAGTGTATCTTCATCATTATCATAGCCATTTTGTGTGTACATATCAAAAATAAGGTTATGTCTATAAGAACTATCTATTTTTTCTTTAATATCACCAATATCTAACATTAAAGCAAGACAAATAACTTTTTCTGAACTTCCTGAAATAACTCCTTTTTCTATAGCTATTTTCATACATGCAGCTCCACTTTCTCCAAATAAAACTTCTAACATAAAATCTCCTCTATAGTTTCTAATTTGATACTATTTATAAGTATGTTTACCATACTTTGTAACAAGAAAAATCCCTTGCAGAAATATTAAAGCAATCGTAAATTCACTTCCAACCCACATAAAGATAGAGATCATCATATTTACAAATACTAACAAGTTTAATATTCCTCTTATCCTTTTAATATGAAATTCTTTATTTAATTTATATCCATATTTCTCTTTATACAATACTTCATCTGGTATTTTCTTTATTAAAATGCTTATGAAGCTCCAAATTAAAATTAATATAAAAGATATAGATATTTTTACTCCTAAAGTCATTTTAAACTCCTAAAAATAAAATTTACCTCGTATTATAAATATTAAAATCCATTTCATCCACTATATTCTCAATATCACTAAGTGTACTTTGAACTTCATCTTTCTCATTTAAAATCTTAACATCTTTTATATCAGATATATCTGTTATCACAAGATACCCCTTATCTAAAGTAACACTCTCACGAATGTTTTTATTGTCACTAAGGGTAATATCTATTTGGGATATATCTACGCTTACTTTTTTATCTTCAGATGGAATGTACTTACTATCATTAAAACTTCCAAAAATAATTCTTTTGTCATTATAAATTAGTGTATTTACAGAGAAACATTGGCTAATTGGCTTTCTTCCGCTAGTCCAACTTAAAATTTCATTATTTTCATTAAGTAAAAAAAGATTAGTATGTTGTTCTCCATCTTTTTCATTCATTTCTGCTAAGACAATTTTTTCATTACCCATATCTTTTGTAAGTAAAATATCTACCTTTTCATTTGAAGCTTTTTTATTAAAGAATTCTTCAATAGATTTTGATACAGTTAAAGTTCTACTACCACAACTTATTAAAAGAGAAATTAAAACTAAAGAAAATATACCTAAAGTAAGTTTTTTCATATTTATAAACCTCCTAAGTTTTTTAATATTACAATATTTCTCATATTCATTTATTCAATAACTTCTGCCTCAATAACATACTTACTGTTTGGAAGATATTTTAGCTTATAATTGTTTCCTTCAGTAATTTTATTGGACCTTGGATTATAATAATATGTATTTTCATTTAATATAATCGATGGAGTTACTCCCTTTGAACTCTTATCAACAACAGTACACTTTCCAATAGAAATCTCATAATTGTCATTAATGTAATAACTTATATCCTTGAACCGTGGCCTTAGTATATTTATATAAGAATAAATACTCCATATTATTAGAATAGGGATTAATAATATTAAACCTACATATTTCTTTCTATTCTCTTTCTTTAATAAAAGTATTAATAACCCAATTATCCAAAAAAAACAAAAGAATATCTGAAATAATGTATCTATGATAAAATCCATATTTACCTCTTTCTAATCATTACTAATTTATTTTTACCTTTTCTTTTTATTACTAGCTCTGCTACAAATCAAATAGCTATAAATTTATAGATTATTACTTTTATAACTTGCCATGATGGTCATCTACCAAACTACCTATATTTCATACCTTAGTAATGTATTACAAGTTATATTGTAACATATTTTACCAATATACTACTACTTAGTTTTAAACCTTCTATTTATTAATGGATTTTCCTATATAAAAAGGAGTTGTCATATAAACATCTCCTTTCTAAAATTATCCTATTCCATTATTTTTTACTATTTCACTCTATGTTGAAAAATTTTATTCTTCTATAAATTTCATTAATTCCTCATTAAATTTATCTCTCTGATCATAAAATGAAGCATGTCCGCTATACTTAAATGGTATAAGTTTTGAGTTTTCGATATTTTGACTTTGTACTTCACCTAGCTCAAAAGGAACAACTTTATCATGAATACCATGAATAATTAAAGTTGGAACACTTATTTTTCTTAAATCAGAAAATAGCACTTCATCTATCCAAGTATTTGCAATAGCTGCAGTTGCCCACCCTGCTGCCTGTAATCCTAACTGAAAAAACCAGTCAGATAATGCTTGTGATATATTTTGAAAAAAGAATATATCACCAAAATCTCTTAGCATTTTAGGTCTATCATTATCTGTTCCTTGAATAATCTTGATTATATCTTCTTTCTCTGCGCCATATGGAAAATTTGCACGCTTTATAAGACTAGGCGCTGCTGCTGCAAAAAGGGCAAGCTTAGATACTCCATATTCATTATGTCTGCTCATATATCTAATTGCTATAGCTCCCCCCGTTGAATGTCCTGCCAGTATAAAATTCTTTATTTTTAATGCATCAACCACACATCTAACATCGTCAGATAATCTGTCATAGTCATACCCTTCATAAGGCTTACTTGAATCACCAAATCCTCTAGTATCTATTCCAATACATCTATACCCCATTTTAGGAAGTTTATCAAATTGATATTCAAATAGTTTATGACTTCCAGGCCAGCCATGCAAAAATAATATTGTTTTATTCCCATATGGGTTAATATCCTCTACATAAATTGTTACATTAGGTTCTACTCTAACATAGTACCCCACACAAATACCTCCATTTACAAAACTTCTTCATTTAATATATTATTCTTCTATATGTAAATATATGAATTGTAAATCTAGCTTTTTGATATAACCATTCAATTGTAAAGTAATGTTAATTAAGAAAAATTAGTATTCTTATTTTCCAATTAATTTATATATTTTTTCTGCTGCTTCTTTGGCAGAAATATGATTTACATCGATTTTTTGTGTATCCATTTGAAAATAGTTTTTTAATCTTGGCACACTTCTTTCAATTACATCATTTTCTCTTACTCCTTGATTAATATCCTTTGTAATTCTTGAAATTAATGTTTGCTCTGAGCATACTATAGAAAATTTATGTATTATACAGTCATCTTTATTTAATCTTGATAATACATCATCAAGAATACTTTCTTCATGCATTACCCAACAAAAAATAATATTTTTATATTCTGAGCAAGAAATAAAATTATTTAAAAGATGAGTAATATTATCAAGTACCATCTTTTTAGTTTCATCCGTCACAATAAATGGTGACATATCCCAACACCAATCACCATCAAGAAAAATACAATTAGGTAATATATTTTTCAATTCTTTACTTATTGTTGTCTTACCTACCCCCATTGTTCCATTTATAAAAATAAGATTTTTCATAATTTTAACCACCTATCATTTAAGCTATTGTTTATTTAACTCATTGCCATTATATTATTTTTCAGCAATCACACATATACTTTTATCTTTTTGAATCAACTCTACTTTAGAAAATCCTATATCTAAAAGTAACTTCTTTAATGATTCTTCGGTATTATAATCAGTCATATGATATTGTATTTTATATATTTCCGAAATTATTATAAACCTTCCGCCAAGCTTCATTTTTTTAATGATTTCCATACAAGATGACTTCAAATCAGTCCAAAAATAATGAGTTCGTATTGCAAAAATATAATCAAAAGAATCATCACTAAATGGAAGAGCTTCAACCGAACCTTTTACAATTTTTACTTTACCTTCTTCAATAAATTTCTTATTTCTTTTCATTGATACTGTAACTGCTTTATCAGAATAATCCATTCCATAAATAAAGCTATTATTAAATTTTTCCGCAAATTTATAAACAGTTTTTCCACTTCCACACCCAATATCTAATATATTATTATTGGATTTCTTAACTAAGTTCAAAGCCCAATCAAAAAAGCCTTCATTTATAATATCAAAGCTCTTCATCATAATTGCTCCTAAAATTCCATTTGGCTTTTTACATTGCTCAACTAAAGCATCAACTATCCCCATATACTCACTCCTTTAAGAAAATTGTAAAAATCAAGACTAATCAAAAAACTTCCCCTTATAAAAATTCTCATTGCCAAGTTTCTCTGCCTTAAGCCTAAATATAACACAACCATCTGGACATACAATATCCTTGCTATATTTATCATTTCCACCAATGTTCTCTAAATCTCCGCCGCTTCTGACTGCTTCCATGATTGGAAACATAATCATCATAACCTTAGAACATATACCTTGTCCTTCTGCATTTATTGGGCATCCATAGGTACAGGTATACTTATCTCCAATTTCCTCTCCATTTCGGCAGTACCGCTCTGTATGGTCACTTCGAAGAAACCCAGTTACCTCAATTTCAAATTTGTACTCCTCATCATACCACTTTTTCATAATTAACCCTCCAAATCTCTTTTTATCTATCTCACCTCATATTATACCATATTTTGTAAACTGCATAATGCTTAGATAGAAAATATTCATATTAATTAGTTGAAATAAAATAGAATTGAGAACTTAAATTATTTTTCATAATGTATTTTAATTGAAAACTAGAAAAATACCGCAGTATTCCAGAAAATAAAATGTACCCTATAAGATAGACAAATAAAAAATGTCTATTTTATAGGTTTTTTTATGTATAATAAAACATAACGATAGGAGTGGATTAGATGAGTAGCAAGTTATTTACGAAGGAAGAAATAGAATTATTAGCTAATAATAAATATGTAAAGAGTGTCAGTGAAAGATCAATTACTTACACAAATGAATTTAGACGTATTTTTATATCAGAATACGAAAAAGGAAAATTTCCACGAAAGATATTTGAAGAATATGGTTTTGTTATAAGCATATTAGGAATTGGACGAGTTGAGTCAATAAGTAAGAGATGGCGTGCTGCATATAAGAAAAATGGTATACATGGATTAGATGATTCAAGAAAAGGTAAGTCAGGAAAAATTATTGATAAAGAATTTTCTATAGAAGAAAAATATGAACGTCTTAAAGCGCAAAACAATCTACTTAAAGCTGAGAATGAATTACTAAAAAAGCTCGATATGATGGAAAGGAGGATGAGAAAAAAGAAATAGTTTTATTAGCAAAAGAAAAGTTTATTCTTATTAAATCAGTAATTAAAAGATATAAACTAAAAAATATGACTAGTTATTTATGTGCATTAGTTGGTGTGTCACGTTCGGGGTATTATAATTATTTTTCATCAAAATCCGAATGCTTGCGTAGCAAGCGCAACGATAAGGATCTAGAGATTAAAAATGTAATTTTAGCTGCATTTAATTTTAAAAATCGTAAAAAAGGTGCCAGACAAATAAAAATGACATTGGAAGGCCAATATGGAATTGTATATAATCTAAAACGTATTCGTAGAATTATGAAAAAATATAATATTGTTTGTCCTCATAGAAAAGCAAATCCATATAGGAGAATGGTAAAAGCAACCAGAGAACATAAAGTCTTACCCAATCTACTTAATAGAAATTTCAAACAAAATATTCCGGGTAAAGTACTACTTACTGATATCACTTATTTATTCTATAAAAATAGGAGTAAAAGGGCTTATTTGTCGACCATTAAAGATGCATCTACTAATGAAATATTGGCCTACAATGTATCTGAAAGCCTTACTTTGGATATAGTTATAGATACTATTACTAATCTAAAAAAATCAGAACGTGTAAAAATTCATAATGAAGCTTTTATTCACTCTGATCAAGGTGCACATTACACAAGTCCCAAATTTCAAAAGCTAGTAAAAGATTGCGGCTTGGGTCAATCTATGTCTAGGCGCGGTAACTGTTGGGACAACGCGCCGCAGGAATCGTTCTTCGGACATTTTAAAGATGAGGTCAACGTAAAGCCGTGTCAAACTTTAGAAGATCTTAGAAATGAGATAGACCAATATATGACTTATTATAATGAATATAGATATCAATGGAACTTAAAGAAGATGACTCCTGTTCAATACAGAAATCATCTCCTTAACTTAGCACGGTCTTTTTCATAATGTCCTTTACAAAGGGTACATTTTAAAAGAATATGCGGTATTTAAAATAGTTTTATATTTTATTTTTATTTTTTTATATTTATCTTTTTTTATTAATATATTTAAATTACTTATACAAAGGAATAACTATCAAAAACTTTCAAGCCTTCCTCATTTAATAGTTCCCCTATAACAATTGTCTGATGTGGACTTCTTTCAAAAACTTCTTTGCATGGAATCATGATATTGCTTCCTGCAATTTCTGCTAATTGTTCATGTGAAACACTATATACTAATTTCCCAAGTTTAGACCAAACCATAGCACTTGAACACATAGCACATGGCTCACAACTTGAATATAGTGTGTACTCACTTAAGTCATTTACTTTGTTTTCAGAACAAAACTTACGAATCAATCCAATTTCAGCATGATGTGTAGGATCAGAAACTGAATTAATTTGATTTCCTCCAATCATTACAACTTCATTATCTTTTACTAATACAGCACCAAATGGCTCATTACCTTGTTCTCTTGCCTTTAAAGATATTTCAATTGCCTTTTTAATAAAGTATTCATCGTTTTTTATCATAATAGCCTCCATATATAAAATTTAGATTGCTATTTATATTTTAGTGTATAAAAAACTAACACATAAATATCATTACATAATAGCATAAAATCTCATCATATTTCAATAAATATTTTGTTTTTCTTTAATCATATGATATATCAAGGATACTATAAATTATAAGGCTAACCCCTTATTTGGTTAATAAAGAATAAATTCCTTAAACTTATCAATTTATTAGCTTAATAGTGAATAAACTTCTTAAACTTATCAATACTTGTATTTAAAATTAATTCATTATCAAATCCCACTTCATTTAATAACTTGTCTGCTTCTGAAAAATCACCTACACAGCTTGGATCATGAGCATCAGAGTTAATAATTATATGTACTCCATATTGATTACAAAGATTAAGCATTTTCTTATAATTATCTACACAATTTAGTCGCTGGTCTTTCTTTAATAAAGAACTATTATTTACTTCTAGTGCAACATTATACTCTTTTGCGGCTATAACCAATTTTTGATAATCTAATGGTGTATTGTCATCATCAGGATGTGAAACAAAAAAGACTTTTTCATGCTTCATGCAAGAAATTAGATTCTCCGTATTTTTAACTACTCCAGCATTTTCATAACATTGCCTATGAATACCAACAATAGCATAATCCAGACGATCAATATATTTCTGTTCAAGAGAAAGTCGTCCATCATTTAAAACATTAATTTCACATCCATGGATTATTTCAACTCCATAAATTTTTCTTGGTACTACACCTAAATTCAAATAATAGAAGGGATCGCATGTTCCTGGTATTCCTGGTGCATGCTCACTTATTCCTAAAAGCTCAATTCCCTTTTCCTTAGCAGCAAATGCCATTTCTCTAATTGTTCCATAAGCATGACCACTAACTAATGTATGCGTATGTATATCTAGTAATAAATTTCTATTCATAATATCGTACCTCTTATTCTTATCTTTTAGCTAACATAATTATCCTGCTCATCAGATAACTTTATATCTTTATCATCAGTTCTGCATAAATATTTTTTTATCACTCAGTAATTTATCTATTTTATCTATCTACTAGCTCTTTACCATTTTAATCTAATACTTTTTCAAAAATAGCATTATCATGCCACTTGTCATTTAATAATATATATTTTTCTTGCTTACCCACAAATTGAAACCCATTTTTTATCAATACAATTTGAGAAGCAATATTATTAATTGATGTTCCTGCCTCTATTCTATGAAGCTTATAGTTATTTATAGCTTCTTTTAAAATTAAATTCACAGCCTTTGTAGCATATCCCTTTCCTTGATGAATCTCACCTATTCTATATCCTAGCTCTGCTTTATTGAAATTCCCTCTTTGTACATCTACCAAATTTACTCTTCCAATAATCTCATTAAAATTATTATAAATTAAATACATATATACTAAGCCTTTTTCTTGATCCTGTACCAATTCTTCTATTATGCTATTGAAATTTTGAACTTCATAATAGCCATCTCCTCTTGGCAGACATGTATCTTCAAAGAATTTTCTATTTGTTAACTCAAATTTTAATAACTCTTCCTTATCTGAAATACTTAATAACTTTATCCATATGTCCATTCTTTTATCTCCTAATGCTTTATATCTTCTCAGCACTTTTTTATTATGTGTCTTTGATTAATTTACAAATATCATTCTATTCCAACTTTTGTGAGCCATATTATTACTAAAATAACTACACTAGTTATTCTTGTTCCAATAAGATATCCCTCACTTGGTTCTATATCTTTGTATTTCCACCCTTCTGACATTTTCCATGATAATTTAGGATTTATTATTCCTATTATTAATAAAACACTAACAATAATTTTTATAAATACCATTATTTATCTCCCCTATTCCATATATACAAATATAACTTACTTAATTTTTATATTGATATCATATTTATTTTAAAACTTTGATTTTTCATAATTATAAGGAATACTTGTTCCAACAACTACATCTTCAATTTTTTCAACAATTAACCAATCATCCATATTTGATTGATGATCAAACTCTAATGGTTCAATTTTTTCAACATCAGAAAATTCTACTAGACAAATACATTTTTTGTGCCATCTTACCTTTTGTTTCTCAGAAAGATTTAATTTAGGTTGATTTTCTTCTAATATTTTTTTTATTTCATCCTCAGAAAGTTTAATATAATTTTCAACTTTACTTACAGTAGCAGCTACAGTAATTTTAGAACTTCCCTTTTCCATAAAATACAGCTTTTCTCCTTCAAAAACACGACTATGAGGTATTTTTCTTCCTGCAGCACCTCTAACTATCATTGTTTTTGTTCCTTCTAATATTTTATCTAAAACCTTCTCTCCCTTTTTTCCTGCGTTATCACAATAAACTAAATGTACCATATTAAATACTCCTCTCATTAATAATTATTAATTATCAATACATAATTCACAGTTATTACAATAATTTCAGAAAAGCTGGATTAAAAAGTTTTCTTATTAAATAAATAACTTAAATTTCGGAAACTGAAACTATACAGTAATTTAATCCAAAGCTGCTCACAATAACCTATTAATTATTCACTATGAATTGTGAATTGTGCCCTGTGAACTGTGAACTGTACCCTGTGAACTGTGAACTGTGAACTGTGAACTGTGAATTGTGCTCTGTGAACTATGCTCTGTGAACTGTAATATTCCCTATTTAATTTATTATATATTATACAATAGTAATTTTACAAATATTTTACATAATTCTATATTATTTCAAAGCAATTTCCAATTTTTTGGACCCCAGGGGTACTCTCTCCTATTATATACTTAACTTTATTTAAGTGAAAGCTCTACAAATTCCTTATATCTTTCCTTGCAAGCAAAATAATCTAGAACTATATTGGGATTTACTATATTATTTTTATTTAATTTAATATTACTCTTCTGCCTCTTCTTTGTAATATTTTTATCCTTAACCTCATTGCTTTTATATTTAATTACATCATCATTATATTTTTTATCACCATATCTACCTTTATTTCTATCATCAGTATTTCTATCTTTATTTTCATTATTTCTATCTTTATTTTCATTATTTCTATTATCATAAGTTTCTATAAATCTAGAATAACTGGACCACTTATAGTCTTTTGGATTGCTCACTATTTTAGCTTTTACTGGATTTAAATGAATATATCTACTTACATCTAACAAATGTTCACGATTATTTATTATTTCGGCAAAATATCTTCCTTGAAATAAATGTCCTACATAATCATACTTCTTATTAAAATATTTAGTATATTTTGAGTTTAATCTTCTCATTATACTTGTTAATGGCTCTTTCTCTGTTTTAATCATAAGGTGCACATGATTACTCATCAAACAATAGGCAATTAATTCATAATTTAAATGACTATAATACCTTAAATTTTCATCAATATGTCCTAAATATGCTTCAAAATCATCTTCATCCTTAAAGATAGCTTCTTTGCGATTTCCTCTTGTTGTAATATGATATATGGCCCCCTCCTGCCATATTATTTTAGGTGTTGGCATAATAATAATCTCCTTGAAACTCTTTTATTTTATCTGAAAGTATAACCAACTACTGTATATCTTACTCATATAAATTGGAAAATAATTGGACCCCAGGGGTGTAAAAATTGGAAATAAAAATGAGCCTTTTGAGCTCATTTTTTACATTATTTCCTCTATCAACTTCATTATTTGCGTTATCATTTCAATATGTTTTTTACTATCAACACTTGCTATGGTTATAAAAATCTTAATATCTTTATGCTCTCCTATTGTAATTGGAGTTTTGAAAGTACTTATTGTTATTCCAAAATTTTTAACGTAATCTCCTGGTTTTGCATGTGGTATTGCTATACCATCATCTACTACAATATAAGCTCCAAATTTATTTACATTATCAATCATTGCTTTTACATATTCTTCAGTGATATCTCCACTTTTAAGTAATGGTTTTGCACTAAGTTTTATTGCTTCTTGCCAATTGCTAGCTTCTAAATCAAGTTGGATATTTTCTGGTTTAATATATTCATAAATATCATTTTCTTCTTTTTTATTAATATTAAAATATCCTTTTAAATCATTAATTAAAGTTTCTTTATTTAATATTTCACAATTTTCCTCAATAATTTCTAGCAAATTATTGATATCTATAATAGGATTTACATTACTATAAAAACAAGAATTGTCCCTAGATATACTATTATCTATAGAAGAAATTGATTCTGCATAATTCTCTAACTCTATAGTTAACTTATCTTCTGTACATCTTTTATTTAATTTATTTTTTGATTGTATATTTTTTATTTCTTTTTCCCTATAATCCTCTTCTACATTTAAAGATTGTCTTTGTGGGAAGATCCCTTTTAGTATTTTTAAATCTTCTTCTTTTAATATAGGAGAAACTTTTATAGTTGGAATATTATATTCTTCTTCTATATCAACTGATGAAATAATGTAATCTATATATAACTTTTCATTTAATTTACTTTTAGTATTTTTTATATATCTACTTATATTATGAACAGAGGTTACTCCAACAACATTTACTATAAAGGAATTTTTTATTTTAGCTTCAAGCATTCTTCCTGTTGCAAAGCCTGCTGAACAAACTATTAATATATCTTTTACTTTATCCTTTTCTTCCTCTTTGGTTTTTTCTATAAATGCTTCTATATACATAACCAAATAGCCTACTTCATCATCACTTAATTCACAGCCAAATTTTTCTCCAATAAATTCAGCTGATTTTTTAACTAATACAAACTCATTTTTATAATTATTTATTATAGTTTCTAATATAGGATTTTCACTAACAATTTTGTATTTAAGCCTAAATATTAAACTTTTAAGATGATTTATTAAGCCCTCAAACAATTTATTATCCATTTTAAAATCCTTATTTAAGATACTTTTCGCATTTTCAATTAATTTATCTGCAATATAACAAGCATCAAAATAGTCTATTGAATCAAAAATATCATTGTCATTTTTGCTACCAGATAAAATTCTGCTTGCTATAATATTTATTTCATCATCTGTTATATCAATTAAATACTTTTCTTTTAATTTATTGGAAAGTTTTACTGCTGCATCATATTCTTTTTTATATACTTCCTTTATGTTATTACTAATTAGTTTATTTTCATTTAAAGACACTTCATTAACTTCAACATTAGTATCCAATTTATTTTTAGAATATTTTTCTTCATGTTTCTTTTCTAAAGAATCTTTAATTAACTTTTTTATTAAAAATTCTTTTTGTGATTCTCGCCCCTGTGAAAATACTTCCTTCACTAATTGTATTGATTTATTTTCTGATGATTTTAAGGGAAGATTTTCTTGAGATTTTGATAATCCATACTCCCTATCTAATTTTGTACTTTCTTCATTTTTATTATCCAATTGTCCATCTTCAATATAATTTTTATACATATCTTCCTTATGATCTTTATTACCATTTTTTGAAGCCCTATTTACTATTACAAGAACATCTATAACTAAATTCATGAAATCTTCTTCTGAAAATATTCCGAACTCTTTTTCAACATCTTTTATTAATTCTTTTACATAATCCATATTTTCTTTATTTATATCAAAATTTTTTATATTACTAATTATATTTTTATTTTCATTATTATATATCTTTTCTAAAGTTTCTATAATATTGTATTTATTATTTTCTATAAGTAAATTCGTCATTGCTTTTCTAATATTATTTTCTTCTGCTTGAATTTTAAAACCCTTGTTGGAAACCTTTATGATACTTATATCAAATTTACTTAGCCAAAGCTTTACCTTTCTTATATCATTTACTAATGTTGTTTTGCTTATAAGCAATTTTTCTTGTAAGACATTATAATTACACTCTTTAGTTGAGCTTAATAATTCATATAATAAAATTCCTACCCTTTCCTCTGTGGAAAAAATATAATTTTCTGTATTCATACTACTTATAAGTTTATTTATAGTTGATTTTTCCTTTTCATTTAAAATGAATCTTAATGGGGAGTTAGGCTTTTTATCTATTTCTTTGACCTTATTTTCTTTTAAAAAACTATTTATTTCATCAATATCATATCTAATCATCCTCTTTGAAATATTAAATCTTTTTGCTAAATCTTCAACATTTTGTTCCCCATTAGAATTCATAAATGAATTTAAAATTTCAACGCATCTTGTGTTCAAAAAAACGCCCCCCTATTAAAGTGCTGTCGCACCATGAAAAATGAAGCTGTCATAAGGCAGCTACATAAAATTTACTTGACCTCTGGAGTCCAATTATTTAGACCCCAGAGGAGAATAAACCATATTATATTACATTGCTTCTCCATCATCATAGGCATTATTTATAACCTTTGATTTTGTTTTCATAAAACTTGGAACTATTACTGCTATCACTAATAATGCTAATAGAGCAATTACTCCAGTGCTACCTAAGAATTCATATAATTTTCCTATTGCTATACCTATTATACCAAAATCAAAGTCACCAAAGGTAGTATTTTGGAAACCTAAATCTCCAAGTACAGGAAGTAATAATGCTGGGATAAATGTTATTAATAATCCATTTACAAAAGCACCTACTGCAGCTCCCCTCTTTCCACCTGTTGCATTACCATAAATACCTGCTGTTGCTCCACAGAAGAAATGCGGTACAAGTCCTGGTATAATTAGAACTCCACCTGCTACCCCTAAAAGTAACATACCAATTACTCCTCCAATAAAACTAGATACAAATCCTATAACTACTGCTGTTGGAGCATATGTGAAGAACACTGCACAATCAACTGCTGGAATTGCATCTGGTATAACTTTTGTTGCTATACCTTGGAATGCTGGTAATAAATCTCCTAAAATCATTCTAACACCTGCATAAACTACAGTAACTCCTACTGCAAATTTCATTGCTGACATTAGTGCAAATAATATCATGTTTTGTCCGCCAGATAAAGTTGCGACGAACTCTGATCCTGATGCTATAGCTGCAATTAAATAAAATACCATCATAGTTAGTGCTGTTGATATAGTTGTATCTCTTAAGAAGCTCCATTTTTCTGGAATCTCCATCTTTTCTGTACTATTATCTGGATTACCAACTTTTCCACCTATCCAAGCTGAAGCATAATATGCTAAACTTCCAAAGTGACCCATTGCAACTTCGTCACCATCAGTAACCTTTAATGTATATTTTTGACCTATTGCTGGTAATATTGCACTTATTAATCCTAAGAACGCTCCACCAATAAGTATTAATGTCCATCCTTCAAATCCTGCTGTTTGTAATACTGCTGATAATAGACATGCCATGAAAAAGCTATGATGTCCTGTTAAGAATATATACTTAAACTTAGTAAATCTAGCTACTACAAGATTGGCAATAAGTCCTACAACAAGTATAGACATTGTTTCAACCCCTAAAACCTTTTGAGCTACTGAAACTATTGCTTCATTGTTTGGTATAACTCCACTTATATTAAATCCTTTTTGAATCATTTCTCCTAATGGATTTAAGTTAGAAACTATAAAATCTGCTCCTGCTCCAAGCATTAAATATCCTAAAATAGGCTTTAATGTTCCTGACATAACTTTATGTGCTGGTTTTCTCAAAGCTACTAATCCTACAAAAGCCATTAATCCCATTAATAATGCTGGTTCCTTTAAGAAATCTCTAAAAAACGCTAAAATACCTTCCATAATACCATTTCCCCTTTATAATAATAATAATTTAAAATGAAACCTTAATTTAATCTTACTAGATAAAATTTCTCGTATTAACCATTTGAATCTTAATTGTGTACTACTTTAATTCTGCATATTTATCTTTTATCTTCTCTAGTATATCTTCTTTTATCTTCTTTTTGTTTATATAACTTCTTACTATAAGAGTTTTATCCTTATTGAAGTTTGGTGCCAGTTCTTTTACTGTAACGAATAAATCGCAATTTTTCCCTACAGCTGCACTTACATCACAAGATTCTACTTCTGCTTTTATCCCCTCCTCATCACATAATTCTTGTATCTTCATAGCAAGCATTAAACTACTGCCTATACCATTACCACAAACTGTTATTATTTTCATGAAACAACCTTCCCTTCTATTTATTATTTTTGTAACTATCTAAAATTAAATTTAATAATTCTTTTTTATTGTTACATGAATCAACCTTTTCTATAAGCTCTTCATCATTAAGAATGTAAGTTAAATCCTGAAGCATATCTATATGAGCTTTATTTTCCTTTGAACATATAGCAATTATTACTTTTACAGGATCAAACTCTTCACTTCCAAATTCTACAGGTGACTCTAATGATATAACTGCAACACCAATTTCATTAACACCACAACTTGGTCTACCATGAGGCATTGCTATTCCTGGAGCCATAACTATATAAGGTCCCATGTCCTTTACAGTTTCTATCATAGCTTGTATATATCTTTCTTCAATTTTTTTATTTTTTAATAATATCTTTCCTGCTGACATTACAGCTTCTTCCCAATTACTTGCTTTGACCTTTACATCTACTAATTCTTCAGTTAATAATTGTTCTATCATAGTCTTAACCTCTCCAAATATATTTACTGATTTAAACACACATAATATTTAAGAATTTAGAATTGAAAATCCTAAGCTTTTTGCATCCTTAAAGAAATCTCTAACTGTTTCTATTGAATATTGTGTTAAATCCTTTCCAAACAAGTTCATTTTGTTTAATATGCTATTTTGTACAGTTATTATGTGACAACCTATTTTATCCGCTTGAACTATATTATAAAGTTCTCTGCAACTTGCCCATAGTATTTCTACATTTGGATATTCTCGAGCTATCTCTACTGCTTCTTCTACTATTTCTATTGGATCTACTCCTGCATCTGCTATTCTTCCTGCAAAAATTGATATAATTGCTGGAGTTTCTTTATTTAAAGATTCTAAAACATCTTTTACTTGATTGATAGTGAAAATTGCTGTTATATTAAGTTTTACATTGCTATCTGCTAACTCTTTAATGACTTCTCTGTTTAATTCGCCTTTTGTATTAACCACAGGAATCTTTACATAAACGTTTTCACCCCAGGTATAAATTTCTCTAGCTTCTTCTAACATTGTTTCTTTATCATCACCAAAAACCTCAAAAGAAATTGGCATATCCTTAATGTTTTCTAAAACCTCTTTTCCAAACGCCTTATAACTCTTTATTCCTGCAATCTTCATTAATGAAGGGTTTGTAGTAAAACCACTAACTATTCCCTTTTCATACTCCTTAAGCATTGAACCTAAATCTGCCCCATCTGCATAAATTTTTACTTTTAAATCTTGTACCATTTCTCTCTCCCCTTTATGTTATTTTTTATTATTAACTCTAATTTTACTTGTTTACTATTTGTTTCTCTTTTCTCTTTTTTAATTATCCTATTTGATTTTATCTATTAAATTGTTATATTTAATTTTATCTATTTAATTTTATCTATTTGATTGTTATATTTCTTTTCTTTATTTTTCATAACTGCTTGTCTTGCTTTTGTTCGTTATACTTGCCTTTTTTGCTTGCCTTACTTTTATTCGTTGCCCTTTCCTTTGTTGTTTCTCTTACTTTTATTCTTTACTTTGTTGCTTGTCCTTACTTCTATTCTTTGTTCTTTCCTTTTTTACTTGTCCTTACTTTTATTCTTTGTTCTTTCCTTTGTTGCTCGTCTTACTTTTTCTTCTGCCCTCAATATAATAATATAATAGGATTATCTTTTTAAGAATATCTTATTATTTCCCTTTGAAAAGGAAATAATTAAACATCAAAAGTATGTTAAAATAATTGGAAAATAATTGGACCCCAGGGGTAAAAAATATAGAAAGTATGGAAAAAAATAAATATATATTATAAAATAAGAAAATACTATTTTATAAAACTTATCTATAAATTATTTGATAATTTACTATTAAAATTAATAAAAATAATTTATAGACTTTTAACTCTAACACTTAACTAGGAGATCATATGATAAAAAATATAATAAACAATTTGAAAAAGATTAATTTTCTAACTACTTATAATTGGCTATTAATTATGATTTCAGCTTTAATCATTCTTCTAACCTCAACTATATTGGATTACATTGATAGTACTTCATTGGATTATATTGATAGTACTACACAAGATAGTGTATATGCTTCTGCATCAGAGGAAATCGAAATTATTACTAGACCAATAATAAACTGGGATTCAGATATTAATACAATTGATATGCTTTTACCAAATAAAAACTCAAAACCAAGACATACGCCACCTACTCATATTGTTTTACACTTTATAAGTAATGCTTATAATAATCAAAAAAATCCATATGAAATTGATGATGTATATTCCATTTTGGAAGAATACAAATTATCTGCACATTATGTTATTGGAAGAGATGGTGAGATATATCTTTTTACACCTGAAAATAGAGTTGCTTATCATGCAGGATCAGGAGAGCTTTCTAACTATCCTAAATATGAAAATAAGCTAAATAATTATTCAATAGGAATAGAGATACTTGCCATTGGTACAAAAGAAGAAATGATTCCTATTATTACAGCTGAAAGGTTTAACTTAATAGATCCTTCATTATTAGGATATACAGATCCTCAATATGAATCATTAAATTTATTAATAGATGATATTCTTAATAGACATGTTTTTATAAAAAAAGATAGAGACCATATAATAGGTCATGATGAGTATAATCCTGAAAAAACTGATCCTGGATCACTATTTGATTGGTCTAAAATAATAAGCACCCCTGGGGTCCAAAAAATTGGAAACTAAAATTTCCATTTTTCTGGACCCCAGGGGTGCTTAAAAAAGGGTGCTTAAAACTATATTAATTCTATAAGTACATTCATTATGCCACCGCAGACCATTCCTTCATCTTCAGCTACATCTCCTGTCATATCAACCTGCATTGTCATAAAATTTTCTTCGCCATCTTCCATTAAGTCCCTTGCTACAAGAATCACTTCTCCTTCACTGCAACCTCCACCTATGCTGCCAAGTATTCTTCCATCTGGCCAGACAATCATTTTTGCCCCTGCCCCTCTTGGTGTAGATCCTTTTGTGGATGTTACTGTAACAATAGCCTTCTTTTCTTCATCCTCTTTTGCAAGATTCTCTAAAACCTCGCTGTCTATATCTGAGTAATTTTTTCTCTTTTTAGCATTTGCACAAGCTATCATATCTGGTGTACCAAGCCTTTTTTGTGCAATAATTTGAGAAATAATAGATATTGCAATTTCTAAAGGTGTAATTCCTCCAATTCTAAATCCTATAGGAGAACATATTTTACCTACTAGCTCGGCACTATATCCATCTTCTATAAACTGATTCTTAATTCCCATAACTCGCCTCTTAGAACCTATCATTCCTAAATATTCTGGCTTTATATTTAAAACTGCTCTAAGACATTCTTTATCATATTTATGACCTCTTGTAACAATAACTACATAATCATTTTTATTTACCTTTATTTGTCCGAAAACATTTTCAAAACTCTCACATATAACTTCTGTTGCTAATGGGAATCTTTCTTTATTTGCATAAGATAATCTATCATCTATAACTGTAACCTTAAATCCTATTTTAGCTCCTAAATCAACGAGATGCTCTGAGATATTTCCGCCTCCAAAAACTATTAATCTAGCTTCTGGAAAAAAAGACTCTATTAAAATTTCCTTTCCCTCATTATCTTTAATAAATTCTGGAAGTTTTCTATCTATTGATTTATTTATTGCATTTTTCATTTCTTCATCAATATGTAACAAATCTTCTTTGTTTAAATCTATCAATACTTTCTCTATTTTAGTTCTGCTTTTAGATGAAAGCCTTGTTATCATTACCATACTATGATTCTCTTCTAATTTATTAATAAGTTGTTTGTAATTATTCACCATATTTCTCTCCTAACCCCTTTTTCTTTCAGTTCACAGTTATCAGTTCACAGTTATCAGTTCACAATTCACAATTCACAATAATTTCGCCCAAAGCTCTCAATTTCCAACTGAGAAACAACTGTGAACTGTGCCTTTTTCACTGTGCACTGAATAAATTTTCTTTAATGATTTCACCAGCTCTTCTACATCCTTTATATTATTTTCTACTCCAAAGGTAAATCTAAGTGAGCATTGTGCCATTTCATGAGATAAGCCTATTGCTTTAAGTACATGTGATGGTTCTGGTGATCCTGAAGCGCATGCTGATCCACTTGATACTGCAAATCCCATTTTATCTAATTTTAATATCATTGCTTCTGCTTCCATTCCATTAAATGCAATATTAACATTTCCGGGTAGCCTATCAACAGCATGTCCATTAAGTTTTGTATTAGGTATATTTTTCAAAATTTCTTCAATTGCTTTATCTCTCAAATAAAACATTTGCTTCTGATGTTGCATTAAATCTTTATTTGCGATTTCAATAGCTTTTCCCATTCCAACAATGGCTGAAACATTTTCTGTACTTGCCCTTTTATCCTTTTCCTGTTCTCCTCCATCCATAAGTTTCTTAATACCTGTCCCCTTTTTTATATATAAAGCCCCCACACCTTTTGGACCATAAAATTTATGTGCAGATATTGATAGTAAATCAACTTGCAACTCTTCAACATCTATAGGAATTGATCCTACAGCTTGTATTGCATCTGTATGAAAAATTATATTTCTTTCTCTAGCTATTTTCCCTATTTCTGCAATAGGCTCTAAAGTTCCAATTTCATTATTTGCCATCATTATGCTTATTAAAATAGTATCACTTCTTATAGATTTTTTTAAATCTTCAATTGATATTTTTCCATCATTATCAACTGATAGATAGCTTATTTCAAAGCCCTCCTTCTCTAATCGTTTACAACTATTAAGAATTGCATGATGCTCTATAGATGTAGTAATTATATGTTTACCCTTATTTTTATAATACTGCGTAATGCCTTTAATTGCCCAATTATCAGCTTCTGTTCCTCCACTTGTAAAGTAGATTTCACTTTTCTTAGCATTTATAGCAGCTGCTACTTGCTGTCTTGAATTTTCTATTGCCTTTCTACTTTTTCTACCAAAACTATAAATAGAAGATGGATTTCCATACTGATTTATAAGATAAGGCATCATTTCCTTAAGTACATCTTTATTAATAGCTGTTGTTGCTGCATGATCTAGATATATCATCTTTTTTCCTAAAATATCATTTTTTATATTGTCTTCTTCAATAATATGTTCTTCCAAAAATTCACCTCCAATTTTATAATTCCATTTGCTAACAATACTCCTATATCTTCAATTATCATGATAATTTTTATTACTGATATACTCTAAATATTTCTATATTATATTACTATTTAAACTTTATTAATTATTAAACCTTAGGAAGTTCCTTTATGTCTATTTTAACATATATTGTATTTAGTTCAAATAAATATTATGTATTGCATTTATTTGTATATATTATTTAAGCCTATAAATTAATTTTATAAGCTTAAATTTTTGATATTATTAACTTACTAGAGTACCTTTGTATTATTCATAATTAGTTCGAACCTAGTATTTAAAAATTCTGTAGCTTTTCTACAAAGCATCATTCTGTTTAAGAATATCTCAAAATACTCCATTAATGAGCATATCTTGGTATCAATAGTTAAATTTAATTGTATTGATTTTTCATCTTTATTAACATAAACATCAGCTTTTTCCACAGCATAATTTACCCTATCATGAATATCAAAGGTAGCAAAATCAGAGTTCCTTACACGACTCCTTCTTACATCTACTTTATCTGCTAATATTAAGGCTGAAGAAATAATACTAACTGGCTGACCTGTGCCTTCATCGTGATTTCCAATAGCAGATGTTACCATAAAAATTTCTTCTGGATCCATCCCTATGTCTTTTAATATTTTAAAAGCAAGAACTGCTCCTGTTTGTGCATGCTCATGACGATTAATCATATTTCCTATATCATGCATAAAGCCTGCTATCTTAGCAAGTTCTACTTCTCTTTCTTCATAGCCAAGCTCTCTTAAAATATATGCAGCTGTTTCTGCAACCTTTCCAACATGCCCTAAATCATGTTTGGTGTATCCTGAAATTCCTAATATCTTATCTGCAGAGTTTATATATGTTTGAATTTCCTTATTACTTCTTATATCTTCATATGAAATAATATCCTTACTTCCAATGTTTTCATTTTCAGTATTTTTGTTTGTCATATTATTTATTTTCCTTTCATATTACATGTTTAAATTAATACCCTTACTTGAATAAGATGTAAAAGTTGAAAGCATGTAGTTTTATAGTTTTATAGCTTTGTTGTTTTATGGTTTTAACTTTTATATAAGTTTCAGTTTATTTATTATTAACTTTTTATATTAATTATATTAACATGAATATTTTAAAAGCTTATTAAAATTGTGTAAAAATTTGAAAACAAAAAATGCACTACTTTTTCGTAGTGCATTTTAAAATTTCCAATTTTTTGGACCCCAGGGGTCCAAAAAATTGGTAGAAAATTGGAGTACATATATCAAGGCAAAAGCAATAACTCCTAATAATCCTTCTAAAAGTAAAGTTAAATCTATTCCTACTTTCATGGTTAAAGTTCCTGCTATGGCTGGAACAATCATTGATGATAGCCCAGTAAATATACTCATTGCTATTAATTGACTACTTCCCTTTATATTTTTATCACTTATCTCATCTATAATTTTTTTTGAGGAAATAAGAATTAGAGGAGTAGAAAATAATTGAAAAATATTTAATATAATCATATCTCTAACATTGTTGCAAATACTAAATAATATGAATTGTATAGTAATAGCTAAACAACTTATTTTTAATATATTATAAGAATTAAATCTTTTTAGTATTATTCCTCCCATAATATATGTTGGTATTTCTACAAGTGATTGAGTAAACCATTTTAATGAAATTTCTCCTCTGCTTGCACCTAATTTAATAAGCTTATCAACTACAGTACAATTGTTAGCTACAACAACTGAGTACATTAACAATAAAATAAATACAAGTAAAGTATATTTCTTATTAGAAAATATTTTTAATATTTCACCTAATGATACTTTTTTCTTTTTTTCAACCTTATCTATATCCGGAAGAATCTTCATATTAAAAAACATAAGAACTGATAAGGCTAATAGTGCTAATGCCATCCCCTTATAACTTATAATGCTAATTATATATGAAGCGCCTACACTTCCTAGAGCCCAGCCTATAGATCCAAATGCTTTAATAAAAGATAAAGATTTTTTATATTCCTCACTTATATTTATTACCCAAGTGTCAAACATTCCGCAATTTGCATTTAATAATCCCCCTGATAAAGCAATTAACAAAATATGTAATCCAAGTAATTTTTCTGTCTGATTATATAGTAGACATGCTGTCAATGTATATAATCCAATTGAAATTATAATTATTCTTTTTACAGATTGCTTTATGTCTGAGATAACTCCAAAAATCACTTGAAAAAGTATTGTAGTAATTGCATAAGAAGATAGTAATATGCCTCTTTGCATTTCATCATATCCTAGCCCCGACAAAAACGGGGTATAGTTAGTCATTACAAAAGCAAAACTTAAATAAGATATAAAATAAAATAATCTAAAATACTTATTAGGTGCTATGTTATTCATAATTTTTATATCTCAAAATTGAAGTCTTTCCTTTAATAACTTTACTATCTATGTTATTAAACAAATAAGAAATATTTTTTGAATTTTCTAATATAACCAATGGCACAACTATTTCCTTTTCACCTTCTAAAAAACTTTCATCAATTACAACTAGCTCTTGCCCTTGTTTTACTTTATCATTTAAGTTTACTTCTGCTCTAAATATATTTTTATCATTCTTAGCCGAATCAAGACCAATATGAATTAATATCTGCATATCATTATCTAAAATTAATCCTATAGCATGATTAGTCTCTGAGATAAAATTAACTTTTGCATTTCCAGGTGCTACAATTTTGTTTTCCAAGATCACAATTGCTATTCCATCTCCCATAGATTTTGTTGAAAATACAGCGTCATCTACACTTTCTATAGAAATAGCTTCTCCTGATGCATAAGCTACTAACTCTTCTTGATTGATTTTTTTCTTAAATATCGATAGCATAACTTCTCCTTCTAAAATAGAATTTGTAATCTAAGTTTAGTTACAATAACAATAAGTGAAACAATAAAAATTAGTATTGATACTATAAGGGATTTAATTTCTTTTTTATCTTTCACTTTATCCTTCACAAAGATATTTTTAAATCCTATAAATTTGTGGATATAATATATTAAAGCAATGCTAGCTAAGAAATTCATAAAGATTATATTAGATATTAAAGTTATTCCTAGGGATATTCGATTTGCAAAAGATTCTTTATTACCTTGATATTCTTTAACTACATATGCACCTAGAAAACATGCTGAATAAACCATCAAATTTATTGTTTCTGTTATACTACTTGTAAATATATTCATAAAATTTACTTGCAATGAATTTGATAATATAATTATATTAACTCCATACAATATTGGAAGGATAATAAACATTATTAAAATACAATTCAATACCTTACTTTCATCATTTCTTATACTCATTAAATTAATCATTATATCCACCACACTATATTATTTTAAATTTGGCCAAAAATCTTTATTAGCTTCAATCAAATCATCTAAGATAAGCTTTGCAACTTTAACACTTGGAACTGTCTTATTCATAGCTAATGATTGCCATAATTTTTGATAGCTATTTTCAATAAATCCTTCAACTGCTAACTTTTCAGATGCAACTTGTTGTTCCATTAATCCTTTTTGGAATGTTGGGATTTTTCCTATACTTATAGGTTCTACGCTATCTTTTCCTACAATACATGGAATCTCTACCATTGCTCTTGGATCAAAGTTTTCTATTGCACCATTATTTTCTACAATTAATAAGAATCTTTCCTTAGTATTAAATGCTAATGCACATGCTAATTCTACAATAAATCTACTATGCTCACTTGGGGCAAACCATGTTCCTTTAGCTGTTCCACTAGTTGCTATTCTTTCACATTCTTCAAATGTATCTTTTTCTCTTCTATCCATTATTTCATTTGCTCTAGTGTAATTAGGATTTTCATGTTCTACAGTTTCATCACCCATTAAATAATACTTTAAGTAAGTATTAGGTAAAGTTTCTGGTTCTATTTCTAATAAGTTTTTAGCTGCTCTCATAGTTGCAAGCCAACTTGTTTCTTTGTGTTGTCCTTGTGGAGTAAACTCTTCATATCCATGCTCTGAGCAGTATTTCTTTAGTTCAGGCATTAAATCTTTTCCATCCTTATCCTTTATGCTAGTCCACCATCCAAAATGATTTAATCCATAATAGCTAACATCAAAAGACTTTCTAGATTCTAATTTTAAAACACGTGCCATAATTTCTTCAAGACATACAGGCATATCACAAATATTAATTATTCTTGACTTTGGTCTTAAAACTCTACATGCTTCAGCTACAATTGCAGCAGGATTAGAATAATTAAGCATCCATGCATTTGGTGAATATTTTTCCATATAATCTATCATCTCAATTATTGGACCTATTGTTCTCATACCATATGCAATTCCTCCTGGTCCACATGTTTCTTGTCCTACTACTCCATATTTTAAAGGAATTTTCTCGTCGCATTCTCTCATTGCATATAATCCCACACGAATTTGTGCCATAACAAAATCTATGTTACTAAATGCTACTTCAGGGTCTGTTGTGTAATCAAATGTAACTTCTGGTGCCAATTCATCAACAATAATCTTGCATGCTTCAGCAACCTTTCTTTGACGATCTTCGTTGTTATCATATAATTTTATTGATTCAATTGGAAATTCATTTCTACTTTCTAATAGCATCATTACTATACCTGCTGTATATGTGCTTCCGCCCCCTGCAATGACAATTCTTTGTTTCTTTCTTTCCATATGTTACATCTCCTATCATAATAAAATTTCAAATTATCTATTAAATCATAATAAACTTTCAAATTCTTCTCTTACATTTATAACGGATAACCCTACAATAATTTGTAATGCAGCTCCATTTTTAACTAATCCATGTGCACCTACTCTTTTAAATTCTTCTTCCTTTGCAACTTTGTTCTCATCTTTAACTGTTAAACGTAAACGAGTTGCACAATTAGTTACATCTATAACATTTTCTGATCCACCAACAAGCTCCAGATATTTTTCTGCTTGTGCTGTTGATTTATTAGTTTTTTCTTTTTTTATTTCTTTTTCTTTAATATATTCTTTCTTATTGAATAATTTCATTTCTTCATCATCAGATTCACGACCTGGAGTTTTTAAATCAAACTTTTTAATCATGAATGTGAATACAAAGAACCATATAAATGCAAATACTATTCCTATAACAACCTGAGTGATATATGTCTTATAATGATATGCACCTAAAGGCAACCAGTTTAGTGCAACCCAATTTATAAGCCCTCCACCAAAATCTCCAACTACTCCAAGAGCAAATGATACTGTTGATATACATGCATCTAATAAAGCATGCACAACAAATAAACTAGGAGCTATAAATAAGAATGTAAATTCTAATGGTTCTGTAATACCTGTTAACATTGCTGTTAATGTAACTGGCACCATTAATCCTAATAACTTTTTCCTTTTCTCTTTTCTAGCAGTTGCATAGAATGCTCCAAAAACCCCCATAGATCCAAATACTTTAGCCATACCAGATAAAGAGAATCCTATTGGATACATTTCTTTTAATGTATGTGCATTTGTTTGGAAATCTTGTATATGAGTTGCCCAATAAACTGATGTTCCACCTGGAACTATTACGCTATCATAACAAAATGGTGCATATATAAAGTGATGTAATCCTGTTGGTATTAAAATCTTCTGTAAAAATGCATAACACCATACTCCTAGATTTCCACTATTCATAAAAAACGTTTGCAAATGAGTCATTCCTATTTGCACTTTTGGCCAAACAATACATGTTAATAATGCAGTAGGTATCATAATAAAGAAACATATAGCTACAACTAATGATGATCCTCTGAATATTCCTATCATATCTGGAAGTTCTGCATCAAAAAAGCGATTATGAGCCCAAATTACAATCCCTGCAATAAGTAGTGCTCCTACCATTCCTGTATCTAAGGTTTTTATTCCAGCAATATTAGCTAGTCCATTTCCTGTTACAACATCTGCTGCGAAATCAACCCCAAAATTACTACCCCAGTGTTGTAGCATTTTTCCAATGAAATAATTGAATGTTAAATAAGTTGCAACAGATTCCAAACAAGCTCTAGCTTGTTGTTTTTTTGCTAATGCAATTGGTAGTGCCAGTGCAAAAAGTAGTGGTAACTGACTAAATACCATCCATGCTCCTGCAGAAACAACATCCCACATTTGATACCATAAACTATTAGGAGAAGCAAGTGATCCCATAATCTGTTCGTTCATGAAAACAATAGAAAAACCAACCATAATACCAGCAAAGGCAAATAATAATGTTGGAGTAAACATTGCTCCACCAAACCTTTGAATTTTCTTCATCATAAAATTATTTTCCCCCTTATTAAAAATATGTCTTAAGGCCTTCGACATTTTCATATTAGCATAGTAAAAAGAAGTCTACAATTGCTTTAAAGCCTTAAAGAAATTTGAACTATTAGATGAAAAATATGCACATCTCATGTGAAAAATTCACATAAAAAAGGATTAGAGCGTGCACTCTAATCCTTCACTTAACATTCTATGTTTCTTATATATACTGTACTTAATAAATAGTAGTTCTGCTAATACAAAATATAGCATGGTCATTTGGTATGATGGATGTAATTCTAAAATAGATATTTTAGCTGCTGATATGTACATTACTTCATCACTTATATTCGATAATTCATTATCCTTTAATTCTGTAATTGCAATAATCTTACATCCTCTAAGCTTTAGATTTCTTGCAATACTAATTATTTTTTCACTTGATCCACTTAATGATATTAATATAACTACATCATTTGCTCCAACCATATTATAGAAGGATTTATCAAAGGTTGTACCTCCGAAATCATATATTTTTTCTTGGCAGGATAAAAACATTCTCTTTATTTGTTTGGCAACGGAACTTTGTATATCCCCTGATCCATATACATAAACGTGAGTAGATTCATATATCATTTTGCAAATTTTATCGTAATCCTTTTCTCTTTGGCTTTCAATAAAGTGAATAATAGAATCACATGCTGTATAGTATGCTTCATCGCTTAATATATCCTTTTCCTTTACTTCCCAACTTAATAATACCTTAAATTCGCTATATCCCTTTAATCCAAGCTTTCTTACGAATCTTGTAATTGTTGTTCTTGATACATTACAATTTAAAGCTAATTCATCTATAGTTTGAGTACTACTGTCCTTTTTGTTTAGAGAAATATACTTCCAAATAAATAAATCTGTGCTATTTAAACTCGAATAATTTTTATAAACTAATTCTTCTAGCTGCATACTATTAACTCCCTTTTCATTATATCTTTTATTTTATCAAACTTTTATAAGAAAAGATAGTTCTCCTTTTTTCAAACTAATTCGACAAAATACCCTTAATAAACCTTTAGCTAGTTTTCTATTATATTGTGATACTTGTATGAAATTAATTTATTCTTATGTATTATTAATAAGCTAAGAATATAAAAATAGATATTGCATAGATATCAAATCAAGAATATATGTAATACCATATTTTCCATAAATACTAAGATAATCATTTGAAATACTGTTTTTACTTATATAAAAGACCTCTTCATAAGCAGTTCTTATTTTTTCATCTTTATTTCCTGTTATTAAAAATTTATGTCCCTTTAAATCTTTAACAAACTCTAATGACAACTCTGCAAATTTTCCAGATGCTGATACATTAATTATTATATCTTCTTCATTTAGGGATTTTAAAATATCACTTTTAGTAAATGATGTTGAAACAACATGAACAATTTTAGATGTAAACATTAGCTCCTGCTGAAATCTCATTATATCACCACTAGTATTGTTTGCACATAAAAATACTACATTAGAACCCTTATTAATTAATTCACATAAATAGTTTATTTTTTCAGAATCCAATTGTTCATCTATATCTATAATCATGTCCTTAATAAGATTTTTTATATGGTTCTTATAGTTCATATATCCTTTAATGTCTCTATAACTTAAGTTACTTGGAAATACTAATTTAGTTACAGAGTTTTTTAGTTCACTAAAATTATCATACCCTAGTCTAAGACAAAATCTTCTAACTGCAGACCTAGATGTAAAGCACTCCTCTGTAATTTCTAAAATACTTATATTAGAAATTCTATATAAGTTTCTTAAAATATAATTTGCTAATACATAATCAATATTATCTAGCTTTTCTGAATTTATTATTGATGATAAAGAATTTAACAGTCCTAAATTATTAATTTCCACATTATCCACTCCTATATTAATCTTATTATAGTGTAAATATTTTATAATATGCTTTTATTAATTTTACCATAACTTAAAGCTGGAAACTATATATTAACTAGTTTCCAGCTTTTGAAAGTTCTATAGGTTTGTGGAATTAATTAAGATTTTACAAATCCTTTGCTGTTAATGCTGATTTTTTATTCAATAGAAATGGACGGCAGTAAGCAGTTGCATTACTTGTTGGAATAACTTCTTCTGAAATATTTATTCCTAGCTCTTCTTTGATATAATCCCTACGCTTCTGAATTCTAGTCCATATTTCTGGATATTCTCTTTTTATCTCTTCTCGTAATATCTTATCAGCTAAAATTACTCCACTTTCACAACTAATTCCTCCATATCCAGATACAGATGGAATTATATCTATCTGAAATAACATTCCGCTCTTTAATACTTCTAAAGAATCTGGATAAACTGGAGAAGCAAGCCATTCTTCGTCAGCGCATAGATGCCCTGGATTTAATGACCATCCATACTGTTCTTTTGGAAATACTTCTTCAATTTTATCATATAATTCTTTTCCACTCATGCCAATATGAATTGTTTCTAACCAAGTCTTCACAGCATTAAAATAAGGAATTGCAACTTTTTCTAAATAGTCTTTTTCAGCTTCTGGCAACTCATCCTTGCCGAATACTGCATATCCACCACGACTTTGTAGTCCGCCTTTAAATCCAGTTGTAATAGAGATGCGATCTCCTTTTTTTATTACTTTATTACTTGGATATATATTAGCTTTTTCAAAACGTTCCCCTGTTGCCATAATTGTAACAACATTATGAGGTTGCCCAAATGCAGCTAATTTTTCTGCAACTTGCATTTCTGTTTTACCTTCATCAAATTCTTCCATAGTTTCTAATATACAATTTCCTGCAAGTGCAGCTCCAAATTCGTAGTGTGCAAATTCATTGGCATTATTTGTAGTACGTACACCATTTTCTCCAATAAATAATTTTGTAGCATTAGACAATTTCGATCCCCTTGAGATACTCTTTATTGCTTCTACTACAAAGTAAGGAATATCATATAATTCAGCATTATTATCAATTTTACTAGTGAAATTCTTCCACCCTACTAAACCAATATTCTTTGCTTTATCTAACTCACATTCTGTTAAAATTTCAACTACACTTTTCTCATTTTTCATTGGTTGGTTTGGCAATGAAAAATGAGGCATGTGAACAGCTGTCACCTCAATCCTTGATTTTGAAGCTTTATTTAAGTTTTCATTTCCCAATACCATATAAGATTTACCACAAGAATGAACTACTAATAAGGCTTCCTCAAAACGAGGTACAAATCCACATAAGTATTCAAAGTTGCCTCCATGCTCTAAATCAGCATAAATAACAATTGCTTCATAGCCATTATTCTTCATCTTTGCTAAAAGTTTTTCTTTTCTTTCCTTCATTGCTTCATCACTTAATGCTACAGGCACAAGATTTTGTTCTAATTCTGGTATCTTTATCTCTTTTAATTTTATCATGTTATATTATCCTTCCTTATATCTCTCGTGTATTTGCATGTACACTGATTGAATTTAATTATTTTATATATAGACTAAATATTATCAATAGGGAACATTGGACGCATAATTCGTTTAAATGGTAGTTTTGCTGTATCCTGCAACGTGGCCCCTCTAGTTAATGACATAATGCTTAACTTTCCTTCTGCTTTTAATTCTGGGAAGATATAACCCTGTTTGACAATGATGATATCATAGTCTTCATAGTTAACAGCAGCAGCACTAAACTGATGTATTTCTACAAAAGGATGATTACATCCTGAAATTATAATATCAATTGGCTTATCCTTGACACTAACAACAATACATTTTCCAAAATTACCTTCTGTTGTATAAGAGTAACCAGCTAAATATCCTTTAGCTTTCACTACAATATCTAAATCTACTTTTTCTGATAGCTCATCTAAATTCATCCCTAGAGAAATTCTTGTTTCCTCTCCTTCTTCACATAAATCCAAACTAGCTAATGTTTCTGTATCATTTATACTAGCAAATAAAAACTTTTTACTGCAGTTATTATCAAGTTTTAATACCTGTCTCAATATAAAGGTATTGCATCCTACAGCTCCAGATGTTACATTATCTCCAGAATCAGTAATGAATACAGGCTTGCCTTGAAATTCCATTGCCATTTTAATTGCTTCTTCTGGTTGTGCAGTTAATCCAGTATAATGGAATTCATGACGCTTATCCCATATATACGTAGCCAATTTATCTGCAATTTCATTTGCATATTCCTGATCATCTACTTTTGTTGGGATAACAATAATTCCACATCCTGCTACATCAGTATCATGGCGAATATACCCTACATGCCAGGAACAACTTAAGATTCTTGGATTTTTTTCTAACTCATCTAAATATCTATTAATAGATTTCACTGGTTCATCATCAGAAACACTCTGCTCTCCACCTAATATCATAGGTAATTTACGATATACTGGAGTAATATTTTGACGATTATGTAGTAATGCCACCAATTTTTCACAAACAAACTCAATTGTTTCCTTAATATCTGTATGTGGCGAATTACGATAGCTACGAATCAATGTTGTACTTTCTACATATTCTTTTGATAAGTTCCCATGAGGATCACAAACTACTGCAATTGGTAAGTAAGGTCCAACTAATCTTCTAATCATCTTCATAATGTGATGATCACCTGATCCCCCCTCCAAATCTTCTATTTCACTTGCTCCATGTAAGTGTAGTAAGATTCCATCAATTTCATTGATATGTTTTTTGATATCTTCTAATATTCTGTTTTCAATATACTCAAATGTAGTTTTCTCTAAAACACCACCAGCTGATGCATCTGCATAAATTGAAGGTATAATTTCAACACCATCTTTCTCAAACACATCTTTACATTTCATCTCCCTAATACAATCTTCTCCAAATAAAATATTAAAATTTTCTAATTTACTTTTATAAGGAATGTTCGCATTAGATTCAATAATAAATTTTGCAATCAATACTTTCATTACATCTCACCTCTTAATTACTGTTAGATTTATTTAAATAAACCTAGTATTACTCTTTTTATCATATTTTATATTTCTAATATATCTTTCACTAATTAATGGAACTGCTACACAATTAAAAATTAAAAATACAAAATGAAAATTTAATGAAAAAACTCCCTTAGGAGTTTTCAAAACTAAATTATTTTCAGTAATTTAGAAAAAATTACATCAATAATTATCCATTTTTAATTATCAATTCTTAATCAGGCTGTCTTATAGACAGCCCTATTTTTATAATACCCTCTTATAATAAGTTGAATTTATTTATAAATTAATTTGCTTTTATTGATTCTGTTTTGAAAGAGCAGCCTTATTTGATTCTGTTTTTGAAAGAATAAACTTACTTGCGATAAAAGATACAACGATTGCTATAATTGCTACAATTGCAGCTAAAATTAAGTTTCCCATACCACCATCATTATCAATAAAGAATAATGCTGTTAATAAACCTGGGCATCCTCCCATAACAAAGCTCTTTAGTCCAAAGATACCAGCAACTAAACCAGCACTTACAGCTCCCATTGCAGTTCCAATCAATACCTTAGGTCTCATAATTAATGATCCATAAAATGCAGGTTCTGTAACTCCACAAAGTGCAGTCACTCCAAAAGAAGCAATCATACCTTTCTTACTTTTATCATTTTTAATTGTTGTCGCTACAGCTAATGCGCTTCCACCAATACATAAATTAGATATAAATCCCATAACCATAACAACTGAATCGTATCCAATTGTTGCAACACTGTTAAATCCAATTGGCATAATAGCTTTGTCTAGTCCTAACATAACCATATATGGGTAAGCTGCAGCAAATATTGGCATAGCAACTCCACCAATTGCATTCATTAGAGCTGTAATTCCCATACCTACATATGTGCTTAAAATTGTACCTATAGGTCCTAATCCTATTAATGTTATAGGAACCACAATTATCATTGTGAATAATGGTTTTAAGAAGTATTTCACTGATTCAGGAATATATTTTTGTAAGAACTTATCCACAAAATACATCAATCCAATACCAAGCATAATTGGTAATACACTTCCTGTATATTCTACCATTGGAATATTAAGTCCTAAGAAACTTAAACCTTCTACACCACTAATATTTGAACTAACCAATAACCCTCCTAAGAAAGCTCCCATAATTGGTTCCATCTTTAAGCGTTTTGCCATTGTATATCCTATATAAACTGGTAAGAAAGTAAATGCAGCACTAAAAATTGCACCCATAACTACTGCAGTACCTGAATCCATACTAACTCCAAAGTAATTAATCAATAAATTTCTAATTGAAAGAATCATTCCCCCTGTAATTAATGCTGGAACTATTGGCATAAATACTGCAGCCATGAAATTACCAAACTTGTTCATATAATACATAAACTTTTTTTCCTCTGGTTCTTCTACCAAAACTGCCTCTTTATTACTTCCATCTTTCCATCCTGATACATCTAAAAAGTCATTATATGCTTCATTAACATTTGGTCCAATAATAACCTGAATTTGTCCAGCTTTGCTTACAATACCTACAATATTTTCAATGGCTTTTAATGCTTCTTCATTCACAAGTTTCTTATTATTATAGTGTAAACGTAGTCTTGTTGCGCAATGTTCAACATGGTTTAAGTTTTCGATACCACCAACATGTTCCAATACTTTTTTTGATACCTCAATATACTTCATTTTATTTTTCCCCCATTATATATATTTTTTTATTAAATATCCTTTTTACTTCCTATAAGCTTCTTGTACCAATAGTAGCTTTCTTTTGGAATACGTTTATTATTATTTTCAAAATCAACTCTAACAAGTCCATATCTTTTTCCATAACCGTTAATCCAACTATAAATATCCATAGTAGACCACATATAATAACCTTGTACATTGACTCCTTCTTCTCTTGCTTTAAGCATATAATTAATAAATTCCTCACATAGTTCTATTCTTTCAGTATCTTTTACATATCCATTATCATCTGGCATTTCATATTGACCATGTCCATTTTCTGTAATATAAATTAATATATCTCCATACTTTTTCTTAATCTCCATAAGAGCATTATACATACATTTTGGATAAACTTCTCTTCCCCAAAGATTACGTCTAACATTAGCATCAAAAGAAGTTTCAAACATGTCCTTTATACGAATTCCTTCTTTAGCTTTTGAACCTGTCCCCTTATTATTGTGGAATACTTCTGTTTCTCCCTCTGAATAATCTGTTACATATTGGCGATTATAAAGATTTAAACCAATATAATCTATTTTGCCTTTTTCAAAGTCATGAACATCTTCCTCGTAGATAAAAGATGCATCAACTCTGTTATCTGCTAAAACCTTTTCTAGCTCATCAGGCAATTCACCTAACACTGCAGTATCTAGAACCATTCTATTATAGAAAATATCAGCTCTTAATCTTACTAATTCCTTTTCTTTTGTTTGCGGATCTAGTTCTACATTTCCATTGTCATGAACAACACCTATTATTCCATCCATCCCTAATTCCTTGTAGCTATTAACTGCTTTAGCACCTCCTAACATTAAGTTATAAAGAACTCTCCAAAAACGATTAAAATCTGCTCTGTAGTTTGGTGGATAGTTTCCTACTACATAACTACAGTACGCATAATATCTTGGCTCGTTGATTGTGCACCAAATTTTAACTCTATCTCCAAAGTTCTTAAAACACACTTTTGCATATTCATTAAATGCATCTATAACGTCCCTATTTTCCCATCCACCAATCTTAGCCATTTCATTTGGAAGATCATAGTGAAATAATGTTACATTAGGGGTAATTCCCTTCTCCAAGCAATAATCAATAACATTATTATAAAATTCAATTCCCTTTGGATTTACTTCTCCAATTCCTTGGGGAATTATTCTTGCCCATGAAATTGAGAATCTATAAGTATTTTGATTTCCTTCTGCCATCAAATCTATATCTTCTTTGTATTTATGATAAAAATCACTAGAAACATCCCCATCTTCATTGTGAATATTCAGTGGACTTTCATGATTAAAAACATCCCATTCATTTAATCCTTTTCCATCCTCATTCCAACCTCCCTCACATTGATAGGCAGCTGTTGCTGATCCCCATAAGAATTCTTTATTATTTGTATATTTCACTTACATCTCCTCCTTAAGCATCGCTGTAACCTAATTTATATTTTCATTATAACAACTAAAAAAAATCCTCGTGGTTCAAAATGAGAACGATTTAATATTACTTCAATTGAATTTCCAATTTTCTGGACCCCAGGGGTGTTATCCCAACTAGCACTACGCCCATCCTAAAAGCTTTTTCTCTAGGATATCATAATCATAATCACGACCTTTAAAATTATTAAATCTTAATTTTTTAGGCTCTCTATAATTTTCATAGCTTTTGTTATTTTTATCTTGTTTTATAATATTTTGATTTAAATAAATTTCAAACTTATCTCCAAATAAAGTTTTTGGGTTTAAATATTGCTCAAATTCAGTATTTTTCCAAGTCTTAAGCTTTTTATCAATAACAATTTTAAAGTCATCAACACTATAGCCTTCTTCAAGCTTATTATTAATTAACATTATGGTAATCTTGTTATTTTCTTTATACCTAGTTCCAAGTTTTGAATTTAGGTATTGAAGTATTTCATTAACTTCTCTTTTATATTTATATATATTAGTGTCTATAGTAGATGAGTTATTTAATAGATTAGTCTTTGTTGAACATTTTAATGTACTACCCTTGGACATTTCTGTAGATACCCCATTATCATTTTCATAGTGAGCCTCATCACAATTATGTTTTTCCTCTACTAAATTACTGCTAGAGTCATCATTTTTAAGGACACCATGGACATTATTTTTTGCATCATTATTTTTATCACTATTTTTAACATTCTCATCATCAGCATTTTTAAAGTCTTCATAAAACTTTTCACCTAATTTAAAGTAAGAAAAAGTGCCTCCTTCTTTTTTGGTATAATGATTTAATATTCCTAAATCTCTTAATTTAAGCATTCTAGCCATAATTGATCTTTTTTCTAAAGCTAAATAAGGCATTTCATTAGCAAAACTTTGATAGCTAACCCAGTAATACTTTTCGCCCTCAATAATCTCACAATTCATTCTTCCACTATCTTTAAAATCAATAAAATATCTAAGAATAGCTACATCCTTTATATCTAAATTTAACTTTTTTATCATAGAAACTGAAAATCCTAAAAATGAATATTGCATAAACCTTTTCCCCCTAAAATAAATACTTTGTACTTCAATTAATAAATACCCCTGAGTTTTATTTTTTGAGAAAAATATTTTAAATTTCTTTTAGACTTTTCAAAAACAGAAAATACAAGTGTATAATGCAAATGACGATGAATTGAAGTTATTAGCTATCACAAATAATGATAGCTTATTTTTAGTAAGAGAGGTCATAAGTGACAGTACTGATTTAATTGCTACTTGTGAATCTATTTGTGTTGGAACAAGGTGCAGATTACAAACAAATATTAATGTGTAGTTGTTAGCAACATAAAATATTAAGCAAAAAGAGTGTCCAATTTAATCCATTGGACACTCTTTATTTAACTCTCTATAAATTTTCATTTAAAATTTATATTATACCCTCTATCCCCTTTATACCCTGTTATATATTTAAGAGGTGTGCTTACTATATTTTTTATTGTATTTCTTCATTAAAAGTGTTCCAGCTATAATTAATAGGAATGATGCTCCCATAATATATATAACTGATTCATCTCCAGTCTGCGGTAAATTATTTCCATTGTCTATAGTATTTGTATTTCCATTATTATTACTGTTACTGCCATTATTATTATTATTGTTGTTGTTTCCACTATTATCATTATTACCATTGTTATTATTTTCTTCAGTAGAATTTCCTATTTTCTTTACTACTATAATTCTTGATACTATTTCTGTATTTCCAGCATTATCAGATACTTTATAGGTAATTGTGTATTCTCCTTCTTTTGCTGTATCAATTGTTCCTAATACAATTATTTTAGAAGTTAAATCTCCATCTCTATCATCATTTGCACTTACTCCATCCATAGGATCAAAATCAGTACCTAATTTAACTACATTATTTCCTGGTAATTTTATAATTGGCTTTGCAACATCTTTATCTACTGTAAAGTAGTTTACATCTGTTCTTGCTAACCCACCAAATTCATCTGTAACTTCTGCATACCAACCATATACACCATTTTCTGCATTCTTTAATGTATAAGCTATATTAATATCATTAGTAACATTATTTACTGTTCCAAGCACTTCATCACTATAGACATTTACATTTAAGTCAGTTGTTTCAATTGTCTTTTGGCTTGACTTTATACCTAAATCAGAAAAGGATATTTCAAAGTCTTCTTCTCCTAAAATAGTATCTCCACCTGTAACTGTATCTTTTGCATTGTAATCATCTAAGGAAGGAGAATAAGTTCTAAATAAAACTTTCTCACCCTTTAAATCAAAATGCATTAATCTCATATATCCCATACCACCTTCAGGTAGCCCTTGATAATCAAATAACATTTGATAAACTTTTCTATCATTTATTCCATCGCCATCATCATCAAATTCATTTATCATCGTTTGTGCATTATGATAATGTCCTGAGAAAACCATACATACATTTGAATTCTTAGAAACTACTTCATTAAAAATTCTTTGTGGCTCTTCTCCAAGTCCTCCACTTGCAAGTAGATATTCATGGAAGTTTAAAATAGCTTTTCTTTCTGGATATTTCTTAAGGATATTATTCATCCACTCTATTTCTTCATCGCCAACTCCCCAACCTACATACATCATTATAAAGTCAATTCCACCTACAGTTATTAAATCATAATGAGCTCTATTATTCTTATAACTTTCTCCATACCATGGATTTTTTTCAAATCTACTTTGTCCAAAGTAAGTACTGTAATTTGTATAATCTTGTGTTAAATGATCTACATCATGATTACCTGCAAGTACTCCATAAGGTAAGCTAGCATCATCCAACTTTTTATAAGCTGCATCTGCATTTTCCCACTGAGAAATCATTTCTGCATCATCTATAATATCTCCATCATGAAATAAATATTGTATATTCATTCTTGGTCTGTTTGCAAGTATCCAATCATGTATGTTTAATTGATGTTCATACTTTCCAACAATATTAGGATTATCTGCTGTATCTTCATTATAATATTGTGTATCACTTTCAATAACAAAAGTAAAATCATAAGAATTTCTATCTATATCATTTTCATTACTTGTTTTAATATTAGGATTTTCAGAAGGAACAGCTGGAGTACCTTCTTCATATTGTGTTGGAGTATATCCTTCTCCATTTTGAACCATAACTTTTACTTTGTTATCCTTTAAATGTTCCTTTAAAGAAATTGATCCAGTTAATTTTATTTCATCTTTATTTTCTTCCATCTCTGCCTTAACAGCATCAAAAACACCTGTTTTATAATTATATACATACATTTTTGTCTTTAAATTATTTGATTTTCCCTTCCAATCCACTTGAATTATAGAATTTTCATTTACTTTATCACTTAACTCTATATCAAATTCTTCATAAGGAAATCCATTATTAGAATTCTCGCTAAATGCTTGTCCACCAATTCCTGAAGTCTGACTAACTCCTTTTGTTTTAGATATATTGTAATCTCCTAAAATATATCTTTCTCCTTTTTTAAAAGCTACAGTCATAATATCATTTGTACTATCCTTTGCTTCTATCGAAAATATTGGATCTGAATTTAATATTGCTCCAGCACCTGGCTTAATTTCTAAACCTAATTTTGCATTTTCTTCTGGAATAATAAATTTAACTTCTTTTGTATATTCATTATTACAATTATCAATTGCATTAATTGTAAAATTATGGACCCCAGGGGTTAACTCTAATGATCTAAAGGTATATGGCAATTCAATCTTTTTGCCATCTAATTTTACTGCTGTAGATTTAACACCAGAAAGTTTATCAATAAAATCTACATTAATTTCATTTGTTCCTTTGTATATTTCATTGTCCTTAATATTTGTGATTATTTCAGGTGCAGTATTATCTACAATAAACTTAACATCTTTACTTTCATTAGATAAAGTTAATTTACCAGTTAACATATGCTCCCCATCTGTAAGCTTTGTGGTATCTATTTTATATCTTATTGCATTAAATAAATCATCACTTGGGGTAAATATAGCATTTAATATTTCAATCTTTCCTGCTGAATCTCCCATTTTTATTACTTCTTCTGGATTTTCAAATCCTTGTGGACGTAATATACTTCCATCTGGTAATATCAATCTAATATTTTTAACAACAAAGTCATCATTATTTTCCCAATTATGCTCTAATGGATTTGCCTTATTACCTGCATGAATATCAATTTGGATTTTTTCACCTTTATTAAAATAAATTGGATCTACGTCATAAGCTATCGTATCCCAGTTATCATAAGTTCCTTCATTGAATATTCCAAGTACGGTATCGCCAATTGCAACTGCATTTTTAAAGAAGGTATCTGTGTCTTTAATATCAACTACTATTTTAGCCTTATTTTCTATAGATGGAATAGCTTCAAAAGTTTTATCTTCTCCATCTAGGAAAAGCTTATCCCCAGTTGTTATTAGATTATCTATCTTAGATAAATACTTATTTTCATCTATATTAAATTTAATATTCGAAATATCAACTTCAGTATTTATAATTCTATTAACTTTAGTTTTTACTACTTTAAATCCATCACTAACTTCAAAGTAATAATCAAAGTAAGCTTTTCCTATTAAATCATATTTATAAATTTCCTTTGAAAATATGTCTCCATCACCTTTTAATAAATTATATGTTTCATAATCATTCATTTTATTATTTTTATAACTTAATTTAACTGTTTTAATATTAGTTTCATTAGAACTTGCCTTTACTTTAAATATTAAACCATCTTCAATAGTAAAGTTTCCAGCTGTTATGTCCTCTGTTACTGCTTCATTTTGTGGAATAGTGATATTAGCTTGTACAGGTTTATCACTATCTTTAACAATACCTGGATCAGGATCTGATTTATTAGTGGTCATAATACTTTTACTACTACTTTCATCATATCGATACTTTATTGATTTATCTGCTGATGTATCTTTTACCCCATTCATATTATAAGAAATAAAATCAACTTGCTCTTTTATACTAGTAGTAAGCCTAAGAGCCCTTGCGCCACTATTTGCCATTCCTCCATTATATAATTCAAATAAATTTACATTTAGTTCTAAATTAGTCTTGAAATTATTATTAAAATCCTCTACTGTTAGTTGATTATTATTACCATTCTTTATCCAAAAAACTAGAGTTGCTTTAGGTTGAATTTTAATATCTTTATTAATATCTACCCATAATGTATCACTAGCATCCCCATTATCAAGATAGTTATAATATAACTTATAGTCATTTAAGTTTAATTCTACATTTGAATTATTATAAACTTCTATAAATTCATAAGCATCAGAGCCATTAACATTTTTAGAGTCTGGTAATATTTCTGTAATTAATAACTCTGGAATTTGAATTTCATTTATTTTAACATCTTCTTGAGCTATATATTCTGTTGCTAATAATGTCTTTGTGCTTGCTGCCATAACCTCCATTGGTTTTGCAAGCATTAGAGTTGTTAACCCTAAAGAAAGTAACTTACTTTTATATAGTTTTTTTCTAATCATAATATCCTCCCTTAATATATTGTTATCACAGTTCTAAAACTCTACCTGTGAAAAAGTATATCATAGGAGAAATTTACCTAATATCACACCAATGTAAATTAGTGTAAATCTTTATTAACAATAACTATAATTTTTTAACATTCATTAAATATTTTTAATACTTACTTAAATTTTCTTATATTGATTTTGAGTACATCCAACATATTTTTCAAATTAAAAAAGTGCCCAAATTTGGACACTCTTTTAACTAAATATCTTTATTATCTTATAATCTATACTGTAATAAAATACTTGCCTTCTTGTTATTTTTTTTCTCCCATTCATTAATTAAATGGCTATAAATCTCTTGATTATGTACCCTTTTGCCTATATAAAACTTAAGATATTCCTTAGAAAAACTACTTTTAAACTTGAAAAGATTATCTTCTAAAGAGTTAGTTAATCCTCCACCAAGATGAAATATCTTTTTGCCATTACTATTGGCATATTTAATAGCTTCCCATAACAATAAGTTATTAGGTGCAAATTTTAAATACTCTTTTTTGCTTCCTGCTAAATGATAATGGAAGTATTCTTCATAACTCATAAATATAGCTGATGCAATAGTTTCATTATCATATTTAACATTGAGCATAATATAATTTTTATCTTCTTGCATTGTACTATAGTATTCATCTTTAAAGTAATAATAGCCTTCTGCATCAACTTTTCCCATGGTTTCCTCATATATATTCTTAAATGTAGAGTAATCATTATATATTTCAACAGTAAGCCCATTTTTTTCAGATTTTCTAATCATATTTCTATTTTTACCCTTTATATCATCCATCCAAATTTCATCTTGAGTCTTAGAAACATCTACTACTACAGTAGTTCTATTTTCTAAAATAGTTATATTTTCATTAAAAACCTTCTGATTTTTAATACATGGATGAAATCTTATAAATTCAGCAACTATATTATTTTTATTACAAAAATCTAAAAATTCATTTTCAAAACTCTTTAAAAATCCATCTTCATCTGTAGATGAAATAGGTCCTCCATAACCATATGCAGTTTGTATATCATAGTAGTCTTTATCTAATTTATATCCTTCAATTTTATTCATTAAAAAGGGATATATAGCTACTTCATCTTTTTCTTCATATACAAAAAGTTTAGCAACTCCATCACCATTCTTTTCATACAAATTCATATATTCCCTTGTAAAATATATATCTCTTTTTTCCTTACTAAACATTTCTATATAAGTGTTCCATTCATTACAACTACTATCTAAAACCTTATGCATTAGTCGCACATCCTTTTTGTAAAATAAAATTCTTCAATTAAATGTATAATTCTCTTCATATCCTCAATATCATATCTTTGATCTATAGGAATAGTAAGTATTCTTTGAGATATATAAAGGGAATTATCATATTCCTCTATCCACTCCTCATTTCTTAAATTCCAGTGAACAGGACAATATACTCTATTTTTCATTAAAAACCTTCGAAGCTCATCCCTATTTTCTACAAAGATAACATAACCTAGAGGTACAGCCTCTATTTCAGTTGAAGAAAATAATGGCTTGATTTCCTTAATTTCTTCCAAGCTCTTTTCTAAATATATAAAATTATTTATTCTTCTTTTATTAATATAGCTTATATCAATATTATCTAACAAATTTTTAGATGTTTCATCAATTTTTCTTGGAGATAAATTTTCATAATAACATTCTTCTGCTTTATTAAATAAATCAAGATATTCCTCTTCATTGCCAATATTAAAACCAATACATAATGTTTTAAAGCTTCTAGCTCTATTTATGGTTTCATAATATTTGTAGTTAGTATCTTGTAAATTTATCTTTTCATTACAAATTAATAAACTTCCATCAATAGGTAAGAATTTTCTATAACTATTAAATACAAAATCACCAATAAAATTATTTTGTTTATTAAACCATAGCATTTGAACCGAATCTTCAATTATCTTAATATTTCTTTTCTTAAGAGATAAAATATATTTTCTTGTAGTAACACTATGATAAAAACCAAAATAATTTATAAATAATATTCCCTTGACATTTACTTTATTAAGTACATCTTCTACGCTATTTATATCAATAGACAAATCTTTATTAATATTATAAAAAACATACTTTATTCCACTTTCCTTCAATTTAATAAGCATTGTAGGACACAAATAGGATGGAAGTAGTACATATTCACCCTCTTTTAAATTCAGTGCTTGAAAAATAAATGCCAGTGAACTTTGCCCACCAGATAAAAAATTTATACTGTTTTCATTCTCAACAAAATTTTTAGCTTCATTATTATATATATTATGTTGAAAATAAAATTCTCCACCAATAGGCTTTATATATCTGTCCACAATATCAACTCATCCTTCATTATTTTCCTGTTTAACTTTCTTCCCAATATGTACTTCGTCATTTCTGGCTCAATACCATAACCAGGTCTTTTATAAGTAAGCATATGCTTTTCAATTATAATACCCTCTGGCAAATCATCAGCTGCAACTATGCTTCTTCTAACATCCTTCATTATAAGCTTTTCCCTTGCTGTAGGTTTTTTAATTCCATCACCTAATAGTTTCTCTGTATTTCTAATAGAGTTTACAAAGGCTTTAAACTCTTCTGGTGGCATAGAAGCCTTATGATCAGGACCATCCATATTTCTATCTAAAGTTATATGCTTTTCTATAAATTCAGCTCCTAAAGCAACTGCTGCAATACCAGCTTCACATCCCATAGTATGATCAGACAATCCTACTGGAACCTTAAATGCTTCTCTCATAGTAACCATAGATAATAAATTAACATCTTCAACTGCTGTAGGATAATCAGTAACACAATGCATTATCTTGATATTTTTATTTCCAGTAGATTTCAATACATTTATAGCTTTTTCAACTTCACCTAATGTGCTCATTCCAGTTGATAATATTATTTCTCTACCTGTTTCTCCAAGCTCTCTTAAAAATTCTACATTAGATACCTCTGTAGAACCAATTTTTATAATAGGTAAATCTAAGCTAACTAAATAGTTTAAACTCTCTGTTCCATCTGGTGTGGATATAAATAAAATCCCTTTTTCATTACAATAATCTTGTAATACTTTAAATTCTTCAAAAGGCAACTCTAATTTTCTTATCATATCAAGTTGACTTTCTACAATAGGCATGTTTTCCTTTTGGTACTCAGCTTTTTCAGCAAAAGCCCCTGTGCTTTCCTCTGCCTTAAAGGTTTGAAATTTTATGGCATCTGCGCCACATTCAACAGCCATATCTATTAAATTTTTAGCAATTTCTAAATTACCATTATGATTTACTCCTGCTTCTGCAATAATTAAAACTGACATAATATCAACTCCATATAAGTTTTTTCTTTAATAATTTATCACCAAGTTCAATAGTTTTTAGTACCTCAACTATTTCAGTACTAGTATTGCCTTCTCCATAAAGGCTCTCTATAGTTTTTACAAATTCTTTAAAATCTTGACTCATTGCTTTGTTAATAGCACTTTCTATATTGTTAGCTTCATAATCGCAGCTTAAAATATTTTCGGCCATAAGTCTACCTTTTTGTCTATTACCTATATTAACAACTGGCTTTTTTAAGAAAGGAGCCTCAACTAATGCACTTGAAGAATTACCAACTATAGCACCACATAAATTCATTACACTTAAGAATCTTAAACTTCCAAGATTCTTGTATAAATAAACATTTGAATTTCTTTGTTTAAATTGTTCTAATTTATCTATTATAAGCTTTCCACCATTATCTGCATTTGGATATGTAATTACCATTCTTTTATTTAATTTATCAAGAGCACTTATTAAATTATCTATTTGCCTCTCTAAATCATCAATCTCTAGCGTAACAGGATGATAAGTTACTAAAAGTGTATCTTCATCAACTTCTACACCTAAGTCTTCAAAAATTTCTTTTTTGCTTAAAAGTTTTGTTAGTTTAATATTTTCGATTCCAGGATCTCCAACATTAAACACTCTAAAATCTTCTTCACCCATATTTTTAATATTTTCAACATAACAATCAGCACCTGGAAAATGTATATGTGCCATTTTTGTTATAGCATGTCTTATTTGCTCATCCATAGCTCCCTCTGTAACTTCCCCACCAGAAATGTGAGCTATAGGTATATTCATAGCCATAGCAGTTGCTGCTGCAGCAAATATTTCATATCTGTCTCCAAGAATTAAAAGTATATTAGGATTCAAATTCGATAATACTTCAGACAAATTACTCATTAATAATCCCATTTCCTTTGCAATGTTTACACCATCATTGCCATCCATTAAAATTGGAATTGAATAATCTATTTTAAAGCCATCTTCTATTATTTCACTTATTGTTTTTCCATATTTCTCTGAAAGGTGAGTTCCAGTTACAATAAGCTGAAGTTCTAAATCATTATCTTCATTTATCTTTTTCATTATATTTTTTAATAATCCATATTCTGCTCTCGTTCCTGTTACAACTGCAATTTTACGCATTTTTATTACCTTCCTTTATTAAAAGTTCAGCTATACTAAAATCAAGAGAAGTATCTATATCTACAGAACTCATATTATCCATAATGTAACCTGTTAGATTATCAGGTTCAAATGTTTTAGTTGCAATTAGTACATCTGTTTTAATTATATATATAGCTCCATTAATTCTATAAACATCAGGCAAATCTTGTCTTCTTGTTATATTTTTACCTTCTTCTAAAAAATAATCAAGTTTATCTCCCTTAAATACATTACTCCAATAAGGATTAACTTCAGCTTCACATACAGAAACAATTGCATCCATATTCGTTTCCTTAAGCTTTAAAAAAGCTTCATCTATATGTTTCTCATTTCTTAAAGGCGATGTACATTGAAGCAAACACACATATTTAGGGAAATAATTATATTCTTCCTTTAGCCTATTAATTGTATATAAAATAGCATCTATACTAGGCGAACTATCAGTTGCAAGTTTCTCCGGTCTTAAAAAAGGCACTTCTCCACCAAATTTAACAGAAACATCTTTTATCTCTGTATCTTCAGTAGATACAATAACTTTATCAATATATTTGCTAGCTCTAGCTGCTTCTATAGTATAAGCTATAAGAGGTTTTCCATTTAAATCCTTAATATTTTTTCTTGGAACCCCCTTTGATCCTCCTCGTGCTGGCACAATTGCAAGTATTTCCTTCATATAAAAATTCTCCTTATAAAAACTTTATAATATCTTAACTGTATAAAATATATTAATATATCAATAGCATAATTACTATCAATATAAATAGTACCTTTGCCTTCCTTTGATTGTCAACATCAAACTATTTTCTATTATACAATTATTATATACTACATTCATTTTATTACAAACATAAAAAACATATCAAATAAAGTTCTCTATTATATATAGTTAATGTTAAGATATAATTATTAATTTAAGAAAAAAGTGCCCAAATAACTTGGACACACTAGTGAGTTAAAAAGTAATTACTATATTTTTTATATAAGTCTATTTTCTTTTTCTTAATATAAACCCTGCACTAACAAACAATGCTGCAAGACCTGACAATGCAAGTGTTGAAGTTCCACCAGTTAAAGGTAATTTATCATTCTCTTTAACCACAAGCTGATCTATTGCAGCTTGTAATTTAATTATGACTTCGTCAATTTCTTTTTGTTTTGAATCTCTATCTTCATTTACTTTTCTAGCTTCATTTAATGCTGTTTCAAAAACACTCCAACTTTCTTTCGTGTAATCTTTTGAAGATATTTTTGTTGCTTCTTTTATTATTTTCTCAAGTTCTACCCTAGAAACTTTTTCGAGTTTACTGATAGAATCTTTCAAATCTGAAAATGCTTTATCAATAATATCTTGAGTATCATTATTTGATACACCTTCTGCTGCTGTCAATGATATTATCATGTTATTCCAACTTTTAGCTGTATAATCATTTTCATTTAATCCTTTTACTTCTGAAATAAGAGTCTTTAAATCATCTATAGTAATAAGTTCAAAAATTGCTTCAAATGAAGAACCATTAGCATCTTTTGTATTAACTAGAAGTTCTATTGAATCTTCATTTATAGCTGCATCTATTTCTTCATTACTAGATACTAACTTTGCATTAGGAATATTTAATACTAAATGTATCTTTTCTAATTCAAAGGTAGGATCTGAAACAGAAAGCTTAACTTTATTACCATCCTTTTTTATCATTAACGAAGCTTGATTAAATGATGTAACATTTCCTACTGTAGTTTCTTCATTATTAAAGAAGTTATATCCTGTAATACCTAAATCTGTTTGTTCTACTGCATGAACTGAAGCATTATTTTCTAATATATTTATTTTAGGACTATTCGCATAATCACTAATTTTTTCTTTATTAAAGTTAGGTAAAATAACATAAGCATAGCTATCATTTTGCGGATTAGCACCATGTTCATATGTTAATGTAGTAAATTGATTTGTTACTACTTGATTAGGATTTGACTGTCTAATTTCTCTTAAATTTGCAGACCTTAATTCTTTATTTATCATAATTTTTTTGCCTGTAGGAAAATAATATCCAATATTTGAATTAGATGAGTCAGAAGAATAACTTATCCACTCTAAATCATCATATTGTCCATTTTCTAAGGTAAATATATCACTAGAAATCTTATTTTTACCTTGTAAAGTTATATTTTCAGATGGTAGAGACATAGGATTATCTAAAGTAGTAGTAACTTCTCTTCCAAGATCATCACTTATACCTGAACCTAGTACAACAATTTCATTATCAAACATAAACCAAGATTTATTAGCATTACTATTTTTATAAACTACAAAATCCTCTGATAATATTCCCTTTTGTTTAGCTGCATAAGCATTATCATCACCAAGTTGCATAGCAGAAGTTCCATATTGATCAAGAGTTGTTCCCCCAGAATAATTATTTGTTCCTACAGGAAAATAAACATAATCATTTTGTGATACTGAGGATGAAGTAAAATTAAGTTCATGATCAGGATTTTCATACCAGTTTTTTCCGTACAGTTCTGGGATAGTCTTTCTTATTTCATTAGGTGTAGTAGTACCAGGTAAACGATACGGGTTTATAGTTGCAAAATAATTTGCTCCATATGAATTAGTTTGGTTATTTCCTGATTGATATAAATAAAAAGCTCCATCTCCTTGGAACCAAGGTTTTAAATTTTCACCACTCATATATTCATATTTTGATATACGATTAGAACTTCTTGAAATAGCAAAAGAATATCCTTCTCTAGCATGAACTGTTTTCTCCATTGAGTTGAATCCGTAATGTTTAGAAGCTTCAAGTGCATTTTTAGCAATTATACTTTCATCCTTAATAATGGAATTAAAATCTATTATTGATTTAAATGATACGAATCCATTTGTATCTATAGGCGCCTTATCATTAATATATTTAATGTGAGATTTTAGTACCTCACCATCTTCTTTATTCATTGCTTCACTTAACTGAGTCATACATTCTATAATTGAAACTGCATCACTATATCCTGTAGATACTCTAGAAATACTTCTACCCTTAACGATTTCCATCATATATCCTTCATAGATTACAGGAGAAAAGGCATCATATATCCATAAATTCATTTTATCAACTAAATTGGCATCACTTAATTTAGTTCCATTTAATATAGAAATAGCTTGCATACTTCTTTGAAGTAATCCTTTACCATAAGATCCTGTGTACGCAACTCTATGATGTTGTATAAAAGATCCATCTTCATAAAATCCATCAGTTATTCCATTTTTGATATTATTAGGATCAATAGTTTCATAAACAGTCATCATATCACTTACTGCTTTTTCTATTCTTTTTTCATCCTTTAATAAAGCCCCTTGAATTATTCTATTAAAAGCTATATCAGCTAAATTTGCACCAGTATGAAAACGACTTGTTAAATCTACATCACCATTTGTATTACCATCCTTTAATCCTCCACGGATATAGTTGTCCATTATAGAAACATATGAGCTAATAAAATTTGGATTAAAAGAATTTATTTCATCTTCCAAAAGCATCAAAGTTTTTGTAATATTTTGAGACATACCAATTTCCCAATGGAACCAATTTCCGTAATAACCTTCAGAAACCTTAGAATAATAATTAGTGTATAACCAATCTAACCCTTCTATAATTTTATTTTTTAAATCTTCATTTTTATAATAAGGGTTTGTACTAGCTGGAGTGCTATATAATAAAGCCATTTCATATATCTTGGTATAACTATTATTTAGATTATTGGCTGTATCTTGATTGTCTAATGGGCTTCCATTAAATAATGTATCTCCTGATTTAACATAAATATCTAAGGCCGCCTTACCTTTTTTAATTATGTTACTTATTTTAGAGTTTAATAAATCATTAGAATTAGTTTCTTCAGTACCAAGTAGAAAATATTTATAGTTATTTTTTATAGTAGAAAATTCATTTTCAATTTGTGATGTATTAGATACATAGCTTACAATAGCTGAATTATTAGAATTAACATTAGATAAATCAATGTTGTTTAGAACTGTAGGAGTCATATATGTTGTCGATAAAAGAAGCGCAACTCCTGTTATAAATGTATTATTCATAATATACCACCTCATATAGTTTAATTTTAAAAATTTTGCAAAAGCCTTATCCCTATTTTATTTTCCTATCCCCCTTCACAACATATTAACAGGTTAACACATTAAGTTGATAACCTTATACTACCATCTATTGAAAACGTAGTCAATAATTTTGAAATTTTTTCAAACTAAAAAGAGCGTCCAAATTTGGACACTCTATATACTAACTAAAGAGCAACAGTTGTTGTTTCTTTATTTATAACTTTAGCTTCTACCATTTCTACAAGATCTCCAGCTTATGGATTGTGCTTACTGTGTAATCCATAAGACTTTCAACTGCATCAGATAATTCTACTAAATTATCATCTGTAGCATGTGAAGAAATATTTTTATAATTTCTCAAGAAAAAACAGATGAATTTTTGCCTTCATCTGCTTCAGAAGAAATTTCGTATATGTTAATGAACTTACCCTTTAATTTCTTTCATATACAATTTTTCCAAAATCATCAATATGCTTTTTTAAATTTTCATTAGTTATATCATCATAATATAATATATAAAAAAAATATGGTAAAGGATATATCTCATTTAAATAGTCATGCAAATCATATAAAACATTATTTGTTATTTTATCTCCTATTATTGCTAAATCAATATCTGATCCTTTCTTATAATTTCCCATTGCTCTACTGCCAAAAATAATTCCCTTTTCTATTTGTGGAAATTTATTTAAAGCATCAATAATATAATCTATATCTTTATCTAATAATCCATACATAACTTATAATTCCTTCTCTAATTTATCATGTAAAATTTTTAATTCTGGGAAATAAATATTTACTATATCTTTAATTAATTTCGCTACTAATTTTTCATCATAAGTATGTATAGTTAAATTTCTAATTGATAAAGCATCAATCCATGCATGACCATCATTAATTATTTCATTTTGAAAAGCCTGCTTTATAGTTTCTCTCGGACTTTTCAACATATAACCATCCGCTTCTAAATAATCCTTTAAAACTTTCCAAGCTAATTCAAAAGTCATTTCAAAAAATTGTATTATTCCAGCCTGCTCAAGCTCTGATAAGCCTTCTTTTTTTGAGTACTTTTCTAATAGCATATATGATTTGTTAAAATTTTCAAATCTTTGTTTCCATCTTATATTTTTTAATTCATCCATAACTAATCCCTTCAGGAAAATATATAGCAATTTTTCTTTTACAATTATATTAACGTATTTATATTATTATTATAACCTATATTTTATTTAGTTAAAATAAAATACAGCTTTTTAGCTGCTTTTAATGTATCAATAATTCCAACTTCTTTTTTTAATTTCAGACATGGCTTCCATAACTGCATTTAAAGTAATTCATTTTCATATAATAATTCAAAGCAGCTAAAAAGAGTGTCCAAATAACTTGGACACTCTATATATTAAATTAAAGAGCAACAGTTGTTGTTTCTTTATTTATAACCTTAGCTTCTACCATTTCCACAAGATCACCTGCTTCTGTTTTTATTAACTTATTAGTTAATACAGAATCCATAAGAGCAGAAATGTCAGCATCTAAAACATTTTCCTTAACATCTTTAACTATTAAGTTAACCTTTTTTCCTGAAACATCTTTAAAAGTCATTTTTGCACTTCTTTCTATCATGATATACCCCCCTTTCATAAATTACATCGCTAGATTTCAATGCTGTTTACTAACTAATAAGGTAAATTAACCTCTAGTTATTATAAAGTTTTGTTGCTTTTGGATTGTACTTACTGTGTAATCCATAAGACTTTCAACTGCATCAGATAATTCTACTAAATTATCATCTGTAGCATCTGCAGAAATATTTTTGAAAGTTTGTTTCTTAAATACTTCCTTTCCCTTAGAGTCAACACCAATTTGGTATTTAACCTCTACTGAATTTTGTACTAATACTGAGTTTGCCATGTTTATCACCTCCTCATTAATGTATATATGCATTTATGAGGAGGTTTTTAAAAATTCTATTATAAATTCTTTGCTAAAATAGTTAAATCGAAAATATCTATAATATTATCTAAATTTAAGTCATACTTATATTTCCAATTAATATCGCTCTTCAATAATCCATATTTTAATGATAAATTACTCAAATCTTCTATATCTATAATACTATCATTATTAAAGTCTTCATTTATTTTTAAAGAAATCCTTTCAATATTAGATTCGTTTATATTAAATGGATTTATATTCAAAGTATTCTCTATTATGTGTAATCCACTTACATTATAATTGGGTTCAAATAATGTTTTGAATTCTCTACTCTTAATGTTATAACTTTTTACTTTATATTCCTCAAAAAAATTTAATGTATTATTATATCCAACCATATATCTAGGATAAATTCCCTTAAACTCAAATCTATCATATCTTCCTAGTAAATCCTTGGAATAAATATCATTCCTATTAGATGATACATAATAAATTCTATCATTAACTCTAGATATATCATTAGTGCTAATATTTCTTAAAAACTTAAAACTTTCATCACTACAGTCTGGATATTGAGTTTTATTCCAAGTATGGCTTGTACTCATTTCATCATTTGATTTATTAAAATAAGTATATCTCCTCCGGTTACTTTCTGGAACTGGATCATTAAAAGTAACATCAAGATTATAGTACTTACCATTTATATTAATATAATTCCAAGCATGATTCATTTCAGAACTAGTAACTATGCCACTCTCTATCCCTAAAATATTGGCTAATACCTTTACTGCTTTTGCATATCCATCACAAACAGCTACACCATTTATTAAAGCTCCATAAGCAGTATGAGAAATCTCTGGTATCGTATCGTTTAAATAATCATCATAATCATAAGTAGTAGTATCTAACAAGTAATCATTTATTATATATTCAAGGGTTAACTCATCATTAGTATCACTTAAATATTCTTCTATGATATAATTAACCTTATTATCAAATATATTGGTCATTTCTAATATTTCTGAGCTACTATACTGATAAGAAATATTCAAGTTACATTTAATTAACTTCTTAGTATTGCTATTATAAGAGTAACTCATTCCTACTTTATTTGGTGCATAAAAAATATTGGGATTTTCATATATCACATCAAAATAAACTGAAAATATATCTTGTGCATCATAATAATATATGTTTGTGCACAAATCAGATATATCGATAGTACTTTCAACATTTATCAAAGATTCAATTACCCTATCTTTCATCAATTTCTTAATTTCTGAATAGCTTAATGCCTTAATATCTGAAGAATTTATATCATTATATACTCTGCCTTCCATCAACAATTCTGTTTCTGAAACACTTATTATTTTGTTTTCTAATCTACTTTTGTCATTATACTCATAATATTGCTTTAAATTCATAGATGCTCCATTATTATTTATTACATCTGCATTAACCTTTTGAATACTACTAACCAAAATTAAAATAAAAACTAAATTTAATACCATAATTATTTTTTTCATAATATTTCCCCTTTTAATTATCATATAGTCTTTAAATGTTATTTCGAAAATGAATACTTGTCCTTATTTAATATGCTTAGATACATATACCCTATCAAATAAATAAGTTACATTAATCCCCTAGCTTTATTAAAAGCTATTTTACTACTCTCCTGTATAAAAACTTATTATTATTATTATCTTAGATTTTTATTAAATCTTTAGACTTCTTTTATAATTAAATGCAATAATACAAATTAATCATATATTTTTCATAAATACTTTTCGCTAAAATAGTATTATTAATAATAAAAGAGTAATAGCAACCAATTACCATTACTCTTCATTATTTAAACCATTATCAATAATCTATTTAACTCTACTTACTATAGTTCATCGCTGCCATAGCTAAGTCTGCTATATCTATTTTGTTATTATTATCTAAATTTACTCTTGGATCAAAAGAATTGTCTAATGACTTTTATCTGATTTCATTTCCTCTTTAAGATCTTTTAATTTATATAATATGTTTGTTAATACCTCATAGTCCAAATTGGATAAAGTCATTGTGATTACAAAAAATAAGACTATATCATATTTAATAGATACAGTCTCAACGTTTGCTTATTTTTATAAGTTTATGAATATACTAAATAATATAAAAATATTATTATATTATTTTTCTTTATCTAATCAGTACACTTCTTATCAATAAAAGTAAATCAACAATCTATTTTATTCTTTTTGTACATAGTACTAAATCAAATATATCGATTATATTATCTTTGTTAAAGTCTAATCTAGAATTCCAATTTATTTCATCTTTCTTTTTATTGTATTTTAGTGAAACATCTGATAAATCTAAAATATCTACTATCCCATCATCATTTAAATCACATTTATCCTTAATATTGACTTCAATAGTCTTTTCAATATAATTTCCTGCCAAATCTTTTACTCCTAAAGTTATATTTTGTAGTCCTACTTGGCTCCAGTTAAGTTCACTAACAAATTCAATATTAACTTGTCCTCTATTATCACTTGCATTTAAAAATTGAGATGCATCATATTGTTCATCTTCAATAATTGACTTTATATTTATTCCATCAATAGTTGGTAAAGTCTTATCAATAACAAAGTTAATTGCTTTATCTCCTTCTTCATTTGATCTTGCTTTTGTAATATCTTTAAGAGATATAGTGTATTCTCCCTCTTCATTTAAAATTCCATCATTAGCATTATTATATTCTTGTCCATCTTTCACCATATTAAGAATCTTATCATCTATTCCAGAAATATTAACTTCGACATCACTTTTAAAATATGATAGATTATCTACTGATTCAGTATCACAAACTGTAATCCATCTATAGTCTTCATATATATCTCCATTATTGCCTTTTACTAAATATTTAATTAAATATAGACCTTCTTTATTAATATTTATTTTTCCATAATATTCTAATTTATTTGTAAGGTCCCCTTCTAGGTTATTGAAAAAAGTTACTCCCTTAAGTGGGTTAAATTCTTCACCTTTTTTAATTACTTTATTTTCTGTACCATTAAATGAAGACTTTACATTGAAATTATATTTTGATTGTTCTACATTATTCAAAATTATATAATTATCTGCTTTATCATATACAATAAGGGAATTTACCCACCAGTTTCCACTTTGCATATCTGTAGGTATTTTATAACTCAACTCAAACTTTCCTGTATTTACATTATATTTAGGTCTTAAAAAGCTTATCAATCTACTTCCATTATATAATTTTAGTGAACAAATAGTATTTTCATCAAAACCAGATTCTTCATCTGATACTTCTATTGTTACTCCTAAAGTATCTCCTTGCATAACTTCTTTATTTAATATATTTACATTATCTATACTAGGAGCTGTATTATCATTAGCATAATTGACTACTTTAAAATTATATTTTGTTTGGTCTAAGTTATTTAAAATCGTATAATTATCTGCCTTATCATATAAAGTAAGAGAATTTATCCACCAGTTTCCATTTTGCATATCTGTAGGTATTTTATAATTTAACTCAAAGTTTCCTGTATTTATATTATATTTAGGTTTTAAAAAGCTTATCAATCTACTTCCATTATATAATTTTAGTGAACAAATAGTATTTTCATCAAAACCAGATTCTTCATCTGATACTTCTATTGTTATTCCTAAAGTATCTCCTGGCTTAACTGCCTCTTTATTTGGTATTATTATATTATTTATAACTGGTGGTGTGGTATCAGTAATATCACTAATTACATTAAAATTATATTTTGTTTGGTCTAAGTTATTTAAAATCGTATAATTATCTGCCTTATCATATAAAGTAAGAGAATTTATCCACCAGTTTCCATTTTGCATATTTGTAGGTATTTTATAATTTAACTCAAAGTTTCCTGTATTTATATTATATTTAGGTTTTAAAAAGCTTATCAATCTACTTCCATTATATAATTTTAGTGAACAAATAGTATTTTCATCAAAACCAGATTCTTTATCTGATGCTTCGATTATTATATTTAAAGTATCTCCTGGCTTAATTCCTTCTTTATTTGATATTGTTATATTATTTATAACTGGTGGTATGGTATCAGATTGTGCATAAGCTGGTAAAGTGTTCATAAAAACTATAATAATAATTAAAAAACAAAGTATTTTCTTTTTCAAGTTGATATCCCCCTATTAATTTCCTATATTTACTTTAATAAGATAATTTTACATCATTTTAATTAATACTTCCAGTTAAATAGAGTAAAACCTTTTATAATCTTAAAATTCATTCTATATTTTTTTATTGCATTATTTGATAAAACATTAAAACAAAAAAGTGATGATATTTATCTACCATCACTTTTTACTATTTTTAATTATCCTTATTTTTATTTTTTCTAAACTTGTAATAATAGTATCCTAATCCACCTAAAATGACTATAGCCATTAGTACATATACTACATTAGCAATATTATTTTTAGATACTTCCATTTTACCATCATTATTATTTGAACTTTTATCTCTATTTTCTTTGTTATCTTCACTATTAGAGCTACTTTCTCCATTTGAATTGTTTTTATCATTAGATTTCCCATCATTTGAACTTTTATTATCACTAGATTGTAAATTATTACCTTCAGCATTACTTAAACTATTGCTTCCTGAATTACCACTATCACTAGTAAAGCTACTATTTCCACCTGCTCCACCATTCCCAGAAGTATTGTTACTTCCATTATTATTTGAACCATTATTAGATTCATTTGATGAGCCGCTACTAGAATCATTCACTCCATTATATCCTAAGAACTTATAATCATAATTCCTAACAGTATCTCCATATCTTTGTACTAATTTTACTTTCATATTATCTTCATTAATTGATAATTTATCATCATTAAGTACTTTAGCTTTTATCTTTACTAATGTTCCTGATTCACTTAAACCATCCAAATCTCCTAAAAAAGTAAATGAATAAGATGCAGTATTGCCATTTTTATTGGTTTCTCCCCCAAGTTCCATTATATTATCTATATGTTTTGTAACATATTCCGTAGAATTAATACTTTCTACCTTTAATTGATTTGTATTATATATGAAATCTATAGATGCAGCATATAATTTATCAACATCGCTTAAATTAACAAAAATTTCAATATTAGAATCCTTTTTAATCTCTCCTATTACCTTAGCCTCTACAGATACATTATTTGCTGCGAAAGCTTTAACTGGGGTTATTAATATAAATAACAACAATAGCATTGTTATTATCTTCTTCATCTTTCACCATTCCTTCATTTTAATTATAATGTTTTGATTTATTCTTAAAGAAATATTTTCAATATTATATTAATTATATTTTATAAAATTCCTTTAGATATATATATCATATCAAACAAATCAATTATTGAATCTTGATTTATATCTATTTCAGGATAAAAGTTATTTGTTTTATTATAATTTAGTGCTACTAATGATAAATCAGCTATATCAACCTTTCCATCCTTATTAGTATCTAATTTACTATACCCAGGTATGAACGCAGTTTTTTGATTATTTACAAACTTTATATTTGCATCATTTATAAATCCATTACTATTCCAATCATAATACCCACTATAGATACCCTCATTAATATTAGTGGTTCTATCTGCAAAAATTTGATATCGTCCTGAACCATTTTTATAACTAAATTTTAAAGCTACTATGTTTCCAGCATATCCGCCATATCCACTAACTGTTGGATTTATATTGTATAATACTTCTCCAGTACTTGATAAAACCTCATTAGCTCCAGTATATAATGCAAGCTTATATCCATTATAATCCTTTAGGTTATTAATATCATTCCCAGATAGTTGTAAATCTATAGTAAAGGCATGCTGTGCAGCTTTTTCACCCCAAAATGGATCAGATGCATATTTTACATTTGCTCCTAAATACTTGTTTCCTAAATATCCCCCATAGTATCTCCAATCTGCAGGGTCTGCATACCCCCTAGATATATAGTTCTTAGAAAACTCTACTACACTATCTCCTGGAGTATTAAATACATCTGCTGCTTCTGATGCATTAGAATCTATTGCATTAATTCCAAAAAGGTTATTTTTCTCTTGAGCAATCCAAGAGTTTCCCCAATTTGATTCATTTATAGCAATTGCTAATGCTAATACAGGATTTACACCATATTTATTTTGCGAATCAATTAATGATCCGCCTATTCCTCTTAACTTACTTGTTGCTGCTGTGTTATTCTCTATAAATGAATTAATATTTTCTGCAGTATAGCTTGTTCTAGTTCTAAATGGTAAATATCCATAATAATTATAATGTGGCTTATTATAATTTACAGCATTACTATTATTACCACTTTTTAAATCATTAATAAGTTTATTTAATCCATCAACTCTACTTGATCCACTATAAAAAAATATTCCATCGTAACTATAGTACTCAACTCCAGGCACTAAATAGTCAGGAGCTACCCCTATTCTTATTGAGTATCCATTGTTATCATTTAAGTCAGTCATATTAAAAGATATATAATGATATAAAAATCCATTTTTCACTAAATAGCAACTTGGATTTGTTACTTGATTTATTGGTACAACCACTAAATCATAATTTCCAGATGCAGAGTCCTTATTTATCCATCCTGAATATCCATTCACTTGTATTTTAGCTGCTTTTCCAGCATCCTCTATAATTGGAACATCATCTATATATCCTTGGTTTATATAAGTATATGCCTTGCTTAATGATGAATCCGAATATATATATGTTACTTCTTGAATTCCTTGAATTGGAGCTCCACCTCTATGATTCCAAATTCTCCCCATAGAATTAGTTGAATAAATAACTTGTCCATCACTATTTATTATTGATGGAATTACTGTATTATCGTTATATACCTTTTCTAACTCCATTACTCCTGATATTGCTTCATTAAAATCATTTGTATCTTCTATATATTCATATGTGCCATCACTATGAGCTAATGTCACTTCATAGTTTGATTCTGTTTTTGTCTTTAACACTTTATAATTGCTAATAGCATCTATTTTTTCAATTACTTCTTTACTATAATCTTTAGTATCTTTATAAATATAAGGCATTAAGTCCTTTGCACTTACTTCTTCGTAAATTTCACCTTCAATTGGTTTTCCTTTAACTACAGCTTGTACAGGTATTTCTGTAAAAACAAATAATACAAAAGTTAAGCATAATAAAAATTTCTTCATAGTATAATCTCCCTTTTTAAACTTTAGCTTAAGCCTTAACACTTTCATATAGGTTACTTAATACTAATTATTTTATATGTAATAAAATAATTGAATATTTATATTAACTTATACAACATAATTTGATTATATACTATTAATGTGCTTTTTCATAAACATTTTTATAAAAATGTCTATGAACGTAAGAAAAATTATTAATTCTATTATTATATTTTAAAGCTACTAAACTTAAATTTAAAATATTAATAACTACATCTTCATTTATATATAGAAGTCTCTCAAATAGCATAGTATTTTCCATAATAAACCCATTATACTTATATCTCTCCCATTAACTATAATTATAGCTTCTTCAATCATCCAATTTATTTACATAATATTTAATTTATAGTAGAATTATATAGAAAACTAATTTTGAACTAGGGGGGATTTAATATTGAAGAATAAATTTAATTTGTATAAAAATAAAATTTCGCTATTTTTATCTGCTTTATTTTTATTTCAAGTAGTACTATTTAATATAAATAATATTGTATTTGCTGCTACTACACCTTCGGTTTCATATACTGTAACTGGAGAAACTAAAATAGGAAATACTATTGAAATATCTGTAAATATATCAAATGTAACTGATTTATATGGTGGCTCTATTGATTTCGTTTATGATACAAGTTTATTAGAAATTCAAAGTGTTACTAAAGGTAATATATTTGGAAGCAATGAAGTTCTTACTCCTTTAGGCGCTAATGGCAAAATAGCAACAGGACAAGCTTCTTTTGCTATTTCAATGAAAGGAATTAAACCAGGGGTAACTACTAATAACGGTACTTTAGCTATTATAAAAGCAAAGATTCTAAAAGAAGGAACAGTTAACTTAAAGACAACGAGTGATAACTCTTCTTTAAGCTTAAGTGGATTTACTACAAGAGTTAAATTAAGTTCATCTTTGCCTGCAAAAATAGACTATACTTCTATTGACACTTCTTTTTCAGTAACTACTATTAAACCACTAACTGCTGGATTGCATCAAGAAGACTCATCAAGAAGACAGTTCTGACTTAACTTATAAAGGCACTTGGTATAATCATGATAACTCTAAACATAGTTCTGGTTCCTCTAGACATTCTGTTACTGCAGGAGACTCTATAGAATTTACTTTTAATGGTACTGGATTAAATATTTTATCTTACTCTAGCGCTTTTAGAGGTATTGCTACGATTATTATTGATGGTGTTGAGTATTCTGCTGATGGATATTCTCCTTCTGATACTTTCCAAAAGAAAGTTTTCGAAAAGAAAAACTTAACTAATACTACTCATACCGTTAAGATTCTTGTTACAAATAATAAAAATTCTAGCTCTAAGAATATCGCTTTTTCATTAGATGCTATTGAAATATTT
>JAQCTH010000089.1 GCA_027686065.1 Clostridiaceae bacterium AF10-41 | reverse complement strand
TTATAAGCTTACTTGATTGAATAAATGGAATTATAAGCTCTCCTATATTCTTTATATATACATCTAAATTTTTGCAGTCTCCAACATAATAATTACCATAAAAACTTATTCTTTCTTTTATTTTTTTATCCCTGATTAAATCAGTTACTATATTTAAATTAGATGTTCCATTAAATTCAATTATTATTTTATTATATTTCTCATCTTGTATTTCCTTTAATAAAAGTTCTTTTACATTATTAATTTCTTCTAAATATACAACTTTAACATAATTTGAATTTCTTTCTATATTAGTAGTCCCTTTTTCTAAAAGGACTACTAATATCTTTTCATCACTACATACTTCTGTGGTTAAATAGGAATTTATAAAGGATGTTTTCCCAGAGCCAAGGAACCCACTTACTATTTCTAATTTACTCTTCACTTTTTATTCCTTATTTAAAAAGACTTTTTAATTGGTCTTTATTTAATTTAATTCCTATAAAAGAAATTACACTCTTAGATTCACTTTTTATTTCTCTAATTTGAAATTCATCTTTTACAAAATCAAATTGTCCATTGCTACCATCTAATAGCGTTACTATGCCTTTGGCTCTTAATATATCACCATAAGTCTTTGACGATGATATAAACTTAAATTTGGATATTAACTCTAATTTTGATATTTTAGTTTTTGGATAAATAGCAAAAGTTTCAAAAATTTCATCTGCCTTTTTATGCTCCTCAACCCTTTTGCTTAGTTTAGCTTTATTCAGCCTGTTTCCTTTTATATTTATAGTTTCATACCTACTATTATCTAATCTATTATTTTCTAGTATAAATCTCCCTTCCACCTTACTCCATTCATCAGTTATTAAAACTGCTTTTTTATTTAACCTTTTGATTTTGGAAATGATATCTCCAAGATCTTCAGAATTTAACTTTTGTGTTCTGCTTAATACTATTTTATTTGCATTTATTATTTGATTTTCATAAAATTCTTTAAAGTTTTCAATATAACTATTAAATTTTTCTGGATCTATTACTGTTATTATATTATCTATAACTATCTTTTCATTTACTTTTTTATCATTAAAAACTTTAACTATATCCGTTAATTTTGCCACTCCTGAAGGTTCAACAATTATTCTTTCTGGATTATATTGTTTAATAACTTCTAAAATTGCAGATTTAAAATCTCCTGTAACTTGACAACAAATACATCCTGAATTTATTTCTTTTACCTCTATATTAGACTCTCTTAAAATTGCTGCATCGATGCTAACTTCTCCAAACTCATTTTCTATAATTGCTATATTATTTTCATATGCTCCTTCTGTAATAAGTTTTTTCATAAGAAAAGTCTTACCAGCTCCTAAAAAACCTGAATAAATATCTATTTTTATCTTCATTTCACACCTCTATATAAAACTTACTTATATAATGTTCTAAACATTTTATGTGATAAAATAAAATTATATTACTAATTTTATTAATGGAATATCAAATTAATAAACAAAAAAGGCATGAATCTTAATCGATTCATGCTCTTCCTTATTTATATTAATTACCATTATTATTTAAAGTGATATTTTCAAATGAATTTGTTAATATGAATTTTCCATCTCCAAATTTTATAAATCTAACTGATATATTATCTCCAATAGAACTTAGTGCAACTTCTCTTGATGTTTCTGTAGAAACTGAAAATATATTGTTATTTCCCTTAATCTTTATATCATAAATACTAGTTCCATCCTTAACTACCACTCCAATTCTTTCAATTTCTCCTTCTAAGGTTTCTTCATTATTACTTCCTTCAAGTGAAATATTAGTATCAGTTAATCCTTCTAAATATTTATTAAGAGTTCCTTGCAATGAATCTGATACTCCTACTATATTATAGTTCTCAACATTTACCATAGCATATTGCTTAACCAATCCATTAGAGTCTTTTAAAGTCATAAAATAAGTTGGTTCATTTTGTATATTTATTAAATATGGAAAAGTAGCTGTATATCCATATTGTTGAACTTTTCCTTCCGCTGACTTCATACTTGCCATTTCTGTTGCTCCTGAAGTTTTATACATATTTGCTTCACCAGTTCTAGTATTAGTTAGCATAAATCCTACTAATCCTTCATCATTCCCTACTGATGTTATTCCTGTATAATAATAACATTCATCATTATTAAATATTAAATTCATTCCTTCAGTAGCCTTTAATTTATCCTTATCACTAAAGTTAAATATTCCATGTATAAGTTCTCCCCATTTATTTATATAGTTTTCTACATATCTATCTGGCTGAATTCTATCTATCCATTTTGGTGCATCTTCTATTGAATAAATATTAGAGTCTCCATTTTGAGCATCTAATACCAATACTCCTATTGCTTTTGATTCAGATAATCCAATAGCATTATCATATCTTGTGATTATCCAGTACGGATTCCCTTCATCATCTAACTCAAATGTAAAATCAGTATGACCTGCTTTCATATCTCTTAAATAAGCCGCTCTTCGCAAATCACTAAAAAGATACGCTGAATTTAAATATTTTATTTTAATATCTTTTCCATTTACTTCAGTTACCAATTGAATATCACTTTGGTTTGTTGCACTTATTTTTATATAGCCTGTAGTTCCTTCTTTATTCGTAAACCATTTAAATAATGATGAATGCTCTAAGGGAGCGACATAGTAAAGTTGTCCTGAGATACTTTGTAATGTTAGATCTCCAATTTCTACTTGGCTACCTAAACTAGGAATTTCACCTAACTTCTTATCCGCCAATTTATATGCCAAATCCTTATCTATTGTTGGTAATTGTTTTAAATCTATATGATCTATTTCATTAGTAAATTCAATACTTTTTACATCACCAATTAATTTTCTATGAGCCTTATAACTAACTATAGGGCTAAATATGACTATTAAAATAATATATATTCCTGCTACTATTAATGCGATATTCATATATTTTTTACTAAATGTAAAAGTAGAATAAATTAATGTTACTAAAACAAATGTCGCAACAATATAAAATGAGTTTAAAGTAAGATCTAATACTAACTTACCATTAAAAAATAAAAATACTGCTACTATTAAATAAGTTATTAATAGCCAAGTTACGTATTTAAAAAATGATCCTTCTTTTGGTGTAAAGTTCCTTATATTATCCATTTTAATCCCCCGATATTTTTTACTTTATTATATAGTATATATTACAGTATAATGTAATGTTTGTAAATATATTTCTTTTAAATATTTATACATATTTGAAGTCTTAAGTATTATTCTGTTTACTTTTCTAGAAATTCAATATCTTTACTGAATTTTATAAAATATAATTTCAAAATATTTTATAAGTATATTAAAACAAATTTTTATTTAAAATTAAAATACAATTTATAATCTAGTAATGAAAAAAGTCTGTAATAAACATTTGCTTATTACAGACTTTTTTAATTGCTATTTACCCCATTGATTATTTGTAGCTGTCTTTTTTGCTCCATGACTTCCATTTTCATCAATATGCTTTTTTTCATTTGATTTTTTACTTTTATCACAACCACATCCATTAGTCATATCAAACACCTCCTATAACTTACACTATTATTATCTGTCTATATACTTATTTTAATGTTATAAAAAATGTTCAATATATGGATTAATAATTAATGAAAAACTTTATTTCCCAATGAATTTACTATCTTTAAATATTAATAGCTAGAATTAGATTCAGTTCCTTCGCATATTGATATTGATGCTGAAGCACCTATTCTTGTTGCACCATTTTCAATCATAACTAAAGCATCTGCATTAGTCCTTACTCCACCTGAAGCTTTAACTCCAAGATTAGGTCCTACTGTTTCTCTCATTAACTTTATATCCCTTGCTGTAGCTCCTCCAGTACTGAATCCTGTAGAGGTCTTAACAAAATCTGCTCCTGCTTCTTTTGATAACTTGCAAGCTGTTACCTTTTCTTCATCAGTTAATAGGCAAGTTTCTATTATAACTTTAGTTAAAGCTTTTCCTTTTGCTACATTAACTACAGCTTCTATATCTTTCTTTACATATTCTAAATTTCCCTCTTTAAGTTTTCCAACATTTATAACCATATCAACTTCTGTTGCACCTTTTTGGATTGTATCTTCTGTTTCAAAAGCCTTTACTTCTGTTGTTGTTGCTCCTAAAGGAAAACCTATTACTGTACAAACCTTTACTTCACTACCTTTTAATATTTTTGCTGCTTTTTCAACCATAGATGGATTTACACATACTGATGCAAAATTATATTCCAAAGCTTCAGTACAAAGTTTTTCTACCTCCACTTCAGTTGCTTCTGCTTTTAATATTGTATGGTCTATCATTCTTGCTAAATCTTTTTTATTCATTTAAGATTATCCTCCTGTATTTCAAGTTTCTCTCAGAAATTTATTATAAATGAAAACCTATAGTAAATAAAGCTAGTTTATAAATAAATATATTAATTTATACTTTATTTAAAACAATTTTAATTGTTCCATAGTATTTTCCTTAAAAGATGATATAGAAATTCCTATTAGCCTAATTCCTTGAGTTATTTCTTCATTATCTAGTATTTCCCTACATGTATTATATATATCCTTAAAATTATTAGTATAATAATTTAAGGTTTTACTTCTAGTATGACTTTGAAAATCACTTGTTTTATATTTTACTGTAATTGTTTTTCCTTCAACATTATCTCTTAAAAGACTTTTACTTATTTCATCGGAAAAACTTTCTAAATAAATTAATAATTCTTCTTTTTCATTAGTATCACTCTTTAAAGTTCGTTCTCTACCATAAGACTTTCTATCTCTTTCAATTTTAACCTCTCTATTATCAATTCCTCTTATTCTATCATAAACTTCCAATCCATATTTTCCTAAGTATTCTATATAAAAATTTTTAGGCATTTCATATAAATCCTTAACTAGAAATATTCCTATATTATTTAATTTTTCTACTGATTTTTTTCCAAGTCCATGTATCTTTGAAATGGATAATGGTAAAAGTATTTCTGGTATCATATCTTTTGTTATAATTTTTATTCCATTTGGCTTATTCCAATCTGAAGCTAATTTGGCTAAAAATTTATTGTATGATATACCTACAGAAATAGTTAATCCAATCTCCTTAAATACCCTATTTTTTATATATTTTGCAGCTTCCATTCCATTATTAAAAGCACTATTAGTTATGTCTAAATAAGCTTCATCAATTGAAAGAGGTTCTATAATCTCTGTAACATCTCTTAAAATATTAAAAATTTGTCCTGAAACCTCTTTATATCTAAACATTCTTGTTCTTAAATATATACCATTGGGACATAATTTTTGTGCTATAAATATGGGCATTGCAGAATGCACTCCATATTTTCTAGCTTCATATGAGCATGTAGATACAACTCCTCTTTCACTTACTCCACCAACTATTACTGGCTTACCCCTAAGTTTTTTATTATCAAGTTGTTCAACTGATGCAAAAAAGGCATCCATATCTACATGTAAAATTACCTTTTCCATATTTTCTCCTCTTTATGCCAGAGCTTCTGCAAACATTCCTTTATTTTTAGATTTTATAAAACAATATACTCCTAAGGCTAATAGCTCATCTATATAATTTCTATTTTCTGATATTGTTGAAAATGATATTATTGTCATTGCTATAATATTCCTAAATCCTTTATCCATATAGTATTCATATTCACTTTCTTCTTCACAAAGCATATCTACTACATCTTCAATTAAATCAGAACTTTTTCTTATATCATTATTAGTCAGCATTCCAAGTAAAGGTAAAAATTGTTGTGCTAACTTTATATCTCTTTTTTCTAGCTGTAATATAAATTCTATAGTCTTGTACATATGACCTGAAGATCCATTTAACATTATAGCATTCGTTAAACCTTGAATCCCATTCTTTGATTTTATATTCAATTCTGCCATATGAGTGTAAATACTTTCTATAAACTCATCAATTGTACTTACATCAATATCATTTAATGCCCATAATGCACAAACTAAATAATCATCTTCTCCTGTAATATTGTAGTATTTTTCTTTTAATAAAATATATACGTCCTTCATTTTATCAACTATTTCATATTTATCTTTATTATATCCATATTTAGCTATAACAAAAGCTGCTAATATTAAATAATCACATTCATTAAATCCTTTAAATTTTAGTGTTTCCATCATTTCATATATATCTTCTATTAGCTTGTACTCATCTGTTTCTTCCAATGCTATTAATAAAGATAAAATATAAAGCATTTCTCCCCTAAAGGGTGACACTCTTGATGAAGTAGATTTTATATATTTTCTAATTTCTTTCACTTTTTCAAACGGAATTTCTTTTTCATAATGAGTAAAAACTAAAGATGCAAAATGATTAATTAAATCGCCATCATTTCTTAAATCCTCTTTTGCAGCTCTATAATTCTCAATCGTCATATTAACTTTGTCTATGAGAAGTTTTTCCATATTAATACTCCCTCACTTTACTTTAAGCATATTAATTCCCCAAGACTATTATACTATAAAAATTGTGTCAGTTTCATAACAAAATTATAACATTTTCTGAAATTTAACTTAAAGAAGCCAAGGTAAGGTTTTAATCTTACCTTGGCACTTAAGTTTATCTTTTGTTTATTTAAATCTTAAATTAACTATCTGACTTTAGCTAACAGCAACAGAATAATAATGCGAGAGCTGTTAATCCAAATAATCCTCCACAGCCGCAACCAGTCCCACATCCACAACCACCAAATCCACATGAACAACAATTTGAAGAATTAGAAACACTTTCATATGGTGCTACACTGCCATTTCTATCAAATATAAAAATTAATTTTATAGTATTATCACAGTCTGTTACATAAGTTTGTGGGTATCTACATAAAAATTTTGAGAGGACTGGATTAAAAGATCTTATTATTATAGCAAATTCTTCTGGCATAGGATTTCTTCTTAATCCACAGCTTGAATCAATATCTCCACAATTACTACTATTTAGATTGTTATTACCACAGCTAGTACAACTTAATTCATCAAAACTAAAATCCTCGGCTCCTAAGAAATCGCCTTCATCAAGAATGCTATTATCAAATGTATCAGTATTGAAATTATTAGTATTAAAATCAGGGATGTTAAAGTTATCCATACCAAAATTATCAAAGCCGCTATTATTACAGCATGGATTTTTTCTTATTACTCTTATAGGACTAGAAATTGACAATAAATTATTACATGGAAGCGCTGGAGCTGGTAAAACTCCATCACAATTCCTTACTATAATATTTATTTTTATTCCATTTCCACATATACATCCTGGTAAATTTCTTCTTAATTCCCTTCCAAAAGCGCCATCTGCACAAATTGATAAATTACATTCTGTTCCTGTAGATACAGTATTTCTTCTTACTCTAGTTAAACATATTCTCATTTGTATTTTCTCCTTTTATCTTGAAGTTTAGATACTACATGATATGTGTAACTTCCTTTATTGTTTACCCTATGTAAATTTATTATTTTAGTTATATATATTATTTTTTGTTAGTACAATTATATGTAGAAATAATTTTGAAAGGAATACCAATGGCTAGCAAAAAATTCTCTTTATTAAAATCTTCTAATAATTCATTGTTAGAAGATAATACTATAATTCAAAAAAAGGAAGACTATCCAATAATAGATACAGATGTAATAGAATTTATAACTAAAGAACTTCCTAAAGCTTCCATAGAAATAGGAAATTCTCTAACAAATTTAAAAAATACTTTAGAAAAATCTATAGATTTTATTGAAGATACATCTAGTTCAATAATTAAAAATGAACGAAACTTCAATTTAAGTGGGAAATATAGAGAAATATCTGTAAGGCTTTATGATATTAGTATTAGTATTGAAAAATATATTGATTGGATGGATAGTATTAGAAATAAAAATGAAAACTTTGACTCTAACACTGAAAAAGAAGATGGAGAAGATCTCCCCTTAGAGGGGTCTACTCTTAATAACTATTTGGAGATATACAATGATTTTACTGATAAGATCCCCTTAGCATTTAAGTTAGATAATTTTAAAATCCAGAGTGATGACTGGAATGATATTGTTATAAAGACTGCTGATATTCTTATTAAAAATTATAAATTTTCAAAGGATATACTATATTCTAATATAACTTTACCTGATATTATTTCTAGAAAATCTCTTGAAAATGAATTCAGAGATACAATAATTGAAATGTTAACAGAATATAAGATAGATTTATCAAAATATTTAATTTTAGTTAAATAAACTTTGAATAATAATTATATTTAAGTAAATAATATAAATGGATGCAATATAAATAGTATCCTCTTAGTATTATGAAGAAGATGAATGATTTTTATAATTCATTCATCTTTTTTATTTTTTAATATAATTATAAAATTTGATATTCAAATAGCTTCTTATAATTTAATTGAAATCTTATAAACTTCTGATATAGAAACCTTTATTATAAACTTCCTTATCATATTTTATTTCAATATCATTACATAACTTTTCATCTTTCTTCGATATGACAAACCTTACTTCATTAATAATAACCGCAAAATCTTCATCTGAAATAAAATCTGGATATAAATCGTAAGCAGGTTTTCCACATCCAACTGCTACAACCTTTACTCTTATATAATCATGTTCACTTTTTTTAAGTTCTTTTAATAGTGATTTTTCTGTTATTTCATTAAATACTATATTCATTACTTTCTCCATTTCTATATTTTTGTAATATTAAGTAATTAAAAATATTTTTTCAAATTTAATATTTTCAACTACTAATTTTAAATGAAAAATATAAAATAGTGAAGGCAATAATAATATTTTGCTTTATAAAATACTGTCACTATAAAAAATTTAATCATATATTATAATAATAAATAATTTAAAGGAGTTATTATGAAAGGTGATTATAGAGATCTTCATGATAGTTATTCATTAGGTTTGCCTTATCCTAAAATTAAAGTATATGATAAAAATTCTATTTATGCTGATTTAATAAAAAAAAATTATACTGGAGAGGTTTCTGAGTTAACTGCTATTACCCAATATACTTATCATCAACTAATAACTAGTGATTATATTAAAAATGCTTTAAGGGGAATTGCAATGGCTGAAATGCATCACTTAGAAATTTTAGGAGAATTACTGATAGCCTTGGGCGAAAATCCAACTTTTTTATTAAGAAAAAAAAATAAAGATCTTTATTGGAGTTCAAAATTTATATCTAAAGATATTTGTTTAAAGGAGATTTTATTAGCTGATATTAAAAGTGAAAAGGAAGCAATTGAACAATATAGAAATACTGCTAATCAAATTAATGATGAAAATATCATTGCAATAATTAATAGAATAATATTAGATGAAGAACTTCATATAAAAATTTTAAGTAATTTATATGAAAAAGAAATAGGTAAATAATAAATTTATTTTTTTATTTAACAAATTATATAATTATGTTATAATGACCTTGTTATTATAATTATTTTATTATGAAATATTTCTTAGATATAAAGGAGTTTTAATTATGGGTTTCAAAGATAAAATGAGTAAATACTTTACAGATGCATATATGGATAAATATGCAGATAGGATGACCAGTGCTGCTGGTACTGTTTTATCTGTAAAAATTGAAGAAAAGAACATATTAGGAATTTTAAGAATTTTAACTGCTCATATTTTAGTTAAACCAGATATGGGTAAAGGTGTAGTTAAAACTCAATATAAGGCTAGAAAATGGTTTAAAAAGCCAACTTTTATTGATGTTAAACAAGGTCATAAAGTAATCGTTATGGGTATTGAAGGTGAAAAAGGGAAATCTGATTCGGAAGTTGTTACTATTTCAAATATAGCTAACTTAACTACAAAGAAAGATTTACACCCATTTGACCATAGTCAGATAAAAAAAGCTAGACAACAAGCAACTCGAATGAGAGCAAGGTAAAGCAACTAACAATTTATAATTAACAATGACAATTTAAGAAGATTTTCAGTGACTGGAAATCAAAATTTAAAATTAATGCTGATAAAAAACTTTATTTTTTATCAGCATTAATTTTTACCTGTTATATTTATTGAAAAATAACTATTTCTGTTTCTTCTATTGCTTTATTTACTAGTTCATCTATATTTAATACACTTTCTGATTCCCTTATTAATTCTACTCTTGGCTTTGTTTTTGGATGTTTTGGAACAAATATAGTACAACAATCTTCATATGGTAATATTGAAGTTTCATATGTTCCTATTTCTCTTGCTATATCCATTATATCTGTTTTATCCATAGCTATTAGTGGTCTAAATACTGGTCTATCAGCACAATCATTACTTACCATTAACCCTTCCATAGTTTGGCTCGCAACTTGCCCTATACTCTCTCCTGTTGCTACTGATTGTATTCCATATTTTTCGGCTAACCCACAAGCAACTCTCATCATAAATCTTCTCATTATTATTGTTAATTCATCTTCTCTACATCCATTTATTATCGCCATTTGTATTTCTGTAAATGGTACTATATGCAATTTAACCTTTTCTGTATACGTAGAAAGTATTTTAGCTAAATCCTTAACTTTATCCTTTGCTCTTTCAGAAGTATAAGGGTGGCTATGATAATAAACACAATGTAATTCTACACCTCTTCTAGCCATTAAATATCCAGCAACAGGTGAATCTATGCCACCAGATAGCATAAGCATAGTGCTTCCATTTATTCCATATGGTAAACCACCAGCACCTTTAATTTTATCTTTTGTTGTATATATGTATGCATTTTCTCTAATTTCTATATTTACTAGACATTCTGGATTTTTAACTTTAACTTCTAGTCCATCCATATGATAAACTACATATGCTCCAACTTCCTTAGACGTCTCTAATGAATTTTTAGGGAATATCTTATTTGCTCTATTTGTTTCTATTTTAAAGTTTTTAGGATTAGCATCCTTAACTTTTCTTAACGCTTCTTCTTTTATTGCTTGCATATCTCTTGGTACTTCTGTTACTATACAAACTTCAGCAACTCCAAAAACTTTTCTTACTCTTTCAGTAGCTTCTTCTATATTCTCTGATTTAATAAAGTATCTTCCCTGATCAGAAATTAATTCATAATCAATTCCTTTTAATTTTTTCTTTATATTGTCTCTTAATTTTTTTTCAAACTTATTCCTATTTAAGCCCTTCAAAAAAATCTCTGATGCATATTTTACTAATATTAATTTATTCATTTTTTTACTCTCCTTAAAAATTTTAATGAACTCTTTAAAACCTCTACAACTTTATCAACTTCTTCTTTAGTATTAAACCTTGAAAATGAAAATCTTATAGCACTTTCTATCTCTTTTTTTTCTAATCCTAAGGCCTTTATTACATAACTTCCAGAGGATGCACTAGTTTTTGAAGTGCATGCAGATCCTGTAGCCACAAAAATATCTTTATCTTCTAATAAATGAAGCAAAACTTCTGCTCTTACACCTATAAATGAAACATTTAATATATAAGGTGTAAAATCTTCCCTTAAAGGACTATTTATTCTTAAATCATCTATTTCTTGTAACTTTTCTATCATATATTTTTTTAAATTTTTTATATAATTAAAATTTTCTTCTTGATTGCTAAAAGTTATTTCTGATGCCTTATGTAAACCAATTATAGCTGGGACATTTTGGGTTCCACCTCTAAATCCACCTTCTTGACTTCCACCATTTATTAATGAATTTAAAACCATACCCTTTTTTATATAACAAAATCCTATTCCTTTTGGTCCGTGGATTTTATGTCCAGAAATTGATAGCATATCTATATTCATCTTTTTTACATTTATATTTAGTTTTCCATAAGATTGAACTGCATCAACATGAAACTTTGCTCTAGAACTTTTTTCTTTTATAATATTACCTATTTCTTCTATATCCTGTATTGTTCCTATTTCATTATTTACATGCATTATAGAAACTAATACAGTATCCTTACATATAACTTCATTCAATTCATCTAAGGATATTTTTCCATCTTTATTAACATCTAAATATGTAACTTTAACACCACTTTTTTCAAGTTCCTTATATGTCATTAAAACTGAATGATGTTCAAATACAGTTGTTATAACATGATGTCCTGGTTTTACTAATCCTTTTATTATTAAATTATTTGCTTCACTACCACCTGATGTAAAATATATTTCTTCTTTTGATGCATTTATACTTTTACCTAAGAAATCTCTTGCTTCTGTAAGCTTCTTTTCAGCTTTCATTCCTATCTTATGGAGAGATGATGGATTTCCGAAATATTCCTCCATTGCAGTTGCTATTTCTTCTATAACTTTTTTATATGGTTTTGTTGTTGAGCTATTGTCAAAATAAATATCCAAACTTTATCCCTCCTTATATATAAAATATCATTATATATGTATTAATCTTTGCCATATTTCTTAAATAAATCTATCAATTTTTAATACTATAAAATAATAATTCTATAAACTATTAATTCACCATATATTATTATCTCTTTT
>JAQCTH010000088.1 GCA_027686065.1 Clostridiaceae bacterium AF10-41 | reverse complement strand
TTTCCATAATATTTATCCTTTCAAAGAACCTATATATCCATTTAATCATATTAAAATCTTTGGTAAAAGCTTTTCATAAGTGCTAATTTATATTTTTAGTGTACTTTTTCTATATATTAATGTAATTTATACATAAAAAATTGAATTTGTGAATTCATTAAACTATACTACTTATACAAGTAAACATTTACGGAGGGGTTTATATGTTTAATAATTTTTTTAACTTTGAGAAAATCTTTGATGCATTTAATTATGTTTTTTGGTTTTTCTTATTAAATCTATTTTTTATGCTATTTAATATTCCTTTGATACTTTTTTTCATATTTATCGGCATAAGCAATTTATTTACCTACTTTCCTTTATTTTTAATTTGTTTACTTCCTACAATGCCTACATTCACTGTATTACTTTATTGTATGAACAAAATAGTATTTAATAAAGATTTAAACGTTATAAAAGATTTTGTAAATGGAATTAAACTAAACTTCAAACAATCATTTCTAATTTGGTCTGCTGAGATAATTGTACTTCTAATACTTTATTTTAATATGAGATTCTTTTCACTAGTGAAATATAACATTTTTTTAATTTGCTTATTTTCTACAGTTATTATAATTTTATTTGGAATAACACCATTCATTTTTATGCTTATTAGCAGATTCAAAATGAAAACCATTGATATAATAAGAACATCATTTATTTTATGTTTCACAAGACCAATATTAGCAATAGTAAACTTATTATTATTTGTCTTTTCTCTTATACTATTTGAAATTACACCTGGAACGATAATCTTATTTATTTCTAGTTTAGTATCTTTTGCATTAATATTTATAAATAAAGCATTAATACAAGAACTTGAAAATATGTCTAAAATGCAATCTTTTGAAAACACATCTAAGCAACAAAATATACTTTAACTAATAAAAATATAAATTAGTGTACAAACTCTAAAAATATATAACTTTTTATAGAAATATCCTTCTAAATACTTTATTATCCTTTGAAAACATATACAATATATGTGTTAAATGAATTACTTATGTTTAGGAGGAAGCTTAATGGAAAATAATAATATTGAAAAACTAACTATTTTTAATGATGTAATAAAGAATATTGGTCTAAAGTTATCAAATTCAATTGAAAATGAAAAGTTGAGAAAGCTATTTTATAATTGTTTTATAGATACCATTGATACCACAGTATTATATAAAGAAAGCGATACTTTCATAATAACTGGAGACATTCCTGCAATGTGGCTTAGAGATTCAACATCTCAAGTAGAACATTATTTACCTTTTATAAATGAATATCCTATATTAAAAGATTTATTTGTAGGACTTATAAATAGACAAATGAAATGTATAATGATTGAACCTTATGCTAATGCATTTAATAAAGAACCTAACGGCCAAAAATGGGACAACGATATAACCAAAGATAGTCCATGGGTCTGGGAAAGAAAATATGAAATTGATTCACTTTGCTTTCCTATAAGATTAATTTATAAGTATTGGAAAAAATCTAATGATTCAACCTTTTTCAATGATGAAATATTAACTGTTTTTAATACAATAATAGATTTATGGATAACTGAGCAGCATCACTTTGAAAAATCTGATTATTCTTTCCAAAGATTAAACTGTGCAGCAAGTGATACTTTATGCAATAATGGCCTTGGAAATCCAGTTTCATATACTGGTATGACTTGGTCAGGATTTAGACCTAGTGACGATGCTTGTAAATACGGTTACTTAATACCGTCAAATATGTTTGCCTCAGTAGTATTAAAATATATTGAAGAAATCGCAGAGGTTATTTATAAAGATTCTTCTTTAACTTTAAAAGCTAAAAACTTAAAATTACAAATAGAAGGTGGAATTGAAAAGTTTGGTATAGTTGAACATAAAGATTTTGGGAAAATATATGCTTATGAAACTGATGGTCTTGGAAATTATAATTTTATGGATGATGCTAATGTTCCTAGCCTTTTATCTATTCCTTATATTGAATATAAGTCAATTGATGATGAGATATATCAAAACACTAGGAGATTTATCTTAAGTAAAAATAATCCTTATTATTATGAAGGGACAGCTGCCTCTGGTATTGGAAGTCCCCATACTCCAAACAACTATATATGGCATATATCACTTTCAATGCAAGGTTTAACTTCTAATGATGAAGATGAAATTACTTCTTTAATTGAAACATTGATAAACTGTGATGGAAATACAAATTACATGCATGAAGGCTTCCACTGTGATGATCCAGAAAAGTTTACAAGAGATTGGTTTGCATGGTCTAATTCTTTATTTGCAGATTTTATATATAAAAAAGTATTAAAGAAAAATAAGTAACATTAATGATTTGTGAAGTATTAATTTTGTAGTTTACATGTAAAAGAGTTACAAATAAAACTACCCTATAGTTTGTAAAAATTAAAGACTGTCATAAAGACAGCCTTTAATTTTTATCTTATAAATTTCACATTGTTCCAAGCAAATTCTTAATTTAGTTCTGCTAAATCACTTCCTAAACTCTCCACTTTCACCTTTCAATTCTTAACTAAGAAACCAACTGTGAATTGTGCATTGTGCACTATGAACTTAAAATGATTGTTTAACTTTTCCTTAAATTTCAATGTATTGTGATTTATACAAGTTATAATACATTCCTTTTACTTTAAGTAAATCTTCATGCGTTCCTTCTTCTAATATTTTCTTATCTCCAACATACATTATTTTATTTGAGTTCACTATTGTTGATAATCTATGGGCGATAACAAAAGATGTTCTTCCTTTTAAAAGTTCTTCTATTCCTTCTTGAAGTAAGGCTTCTGTTTCTGTATCTATACTTGATGTAGCTTCATCTAAAATTAATATCTTAGGATCTGATAATAAAACTCTGGCAAAGGATATAAGCTGTTTTTGACCAACTGAAAGACCACTTCCCTGCTCATTTAAATATGTGTTGTATCCATCATTAAAGTCCTTTATAAAATCATCTGCTCTTACTATTTTAGCTGCATTTATTACTTCCTCATCAGTGGCATCTAATCTTCCATATCTTATATTTTCCATTATTGTTCCTGAAAAGACAAATGGGTCTTGTAGCATAACTCCAACTTCTTTTCTAAGAGATTTTAATGTAACATCATTTATATCTATTCCATCAATAAAAATATTTCCAGACTTTATCCTATAGAATCTAGATAAAAGATTAACTATAGTTGTTTTACCTGCTCCTGTTGGTCCAACTAATGCAACTTTTTCTCCAGCTTTTATATTCATATTTATATTTTCTAAAATAGAAATGCCTTTTTCATATTCAAAGTTAACATCTTTAAAAGCTACACCACCTTTAATGCCTTCTAAAATTTTTGCATCCTCTTTATCATATTCTGGTTTTTCATCCATAGCTTCAAAAATACGCTCTAAGTAAGCCATAGCATTTATTAAGGTGTTATAGAAGTTTCCTATATTGGTTATTGGAGCCCAAAATATCCAAACATATGATATAAATGCTACTAAAAGCCCAACAGAAATTCCACCTTTAAAAACTAATATACCAAAAATATAAATAAGAGAAATTGAAATTACAGATACAGTTTCTATACTTGGCCATACAAGAAAATTTAAACTTACTGCTTTCATCCAAGAATCACTACAATCTGTACACAATTCTTCATATATATTCATATTTTCTTTTTTTCTTGAAAATGATTGTGTTACCCTTATTCCGTTTATACTTTCATGTATATACGCATTTAAATTTGATTGCTTTGAACTTAATCTTTGATAGGCTCTTCTTTGAGCATTCTTAATAGATAACATAACTGCAAGAAGTATAGGAATACCTATTAATGTTACTAGTGTTAGTTTTATGCTTAAAAATGACATAAATATTATAGTCATAATAAGTGTAACCATATCTGCAATTAAGTTTACAAATCCATTAGATAAAATATCACTTAGTGAGTTTATATAATTAACTACTCTTACTAATATTTTTCCATGTGGTCTTGAATCATAATAATCAAATGGTACGTATTGTAGATTCTTAAATAAATCATGCCTCATATCCACCAATATACTTTGTCCAACTTCCCCCATTGTGTACATTCTATGTCTCATTATTATAGCTATTGATATAAATATTAATATATATAAAGTGGAAAGTAATATTAATCCATTAATATTGTTATTAGGTATATAGTTATCTAGTGCTGTTTTTACTATTACTGGTCCAATTAATGAAATTGAACTTGATAATAACATTAATAAAACAGATATAAAAATTTTAACTTTATATGGCTTCATATATCCTAATAGTCTTTTTAAATATTCTAAATTAAAGCCAGTTTCTAATTCTTCATCAACGTTATATTTATTTCTTGCCATTTCTTATACTCCTTCCACTTTTAAATTCAAATTTCCATATTGAGTATAAAATATATTTGAGTAATATCCATGCTCTCTTATTAATTCATCATGGGTACCTCTTTCTACTATTTCTCCATTATCTAAAACTAAAATTAAATCTGCTTGTTTTAAAGATGATATTCTATGAGCTATTATAAAAGTTGTTTTCTTTTCTTCCATATTTTTAAGCTCATATTGTATCTTTTTCTCTGTTTCCATATCAACAGCTGAAGTTACATCATCTAATACAAATATTGATGCATCCTTCATCATTGCTCTAGCTAAAGATACTCTCTGTCTTTGGCCCCCTGAAAGACCTACCCCTCTTTCCCCTATAATTGTTTCGTATCCCTCTTCTAACTTCTTAATAAAATTATGTGCTTGTGCCTTTTTAGATATCTTTTTTATTTCTGAAAAACTTGCTTTTGGATTACTAAAAGCTATATTGTCTTTTACTGTATCTGAAAATAAAAATATATCTTGCATAGCAGTTGCTATGTTTCCTCTTAATGTATCTAAGTCTATATCCTTTATATTTATTCCATCTATATATATTTCCCCTTCAGTTGCATCATAAAATCTAGATAATAAATTAATTATTAATGATTTACCAGAACCAGTATGTCCAACTAAACCTATTGTTTGTCCAGTATTAGCTTCAAAAGAAACATTATTTATAACTCTTCTTCCATCTATATCTAAACTTACATTTTCAAATCTTATATTACCTTTAAACTTATTAAGGTTTATTGTTTCTTCATTATTTTTTATACTACTTTCTGTTTTTAATAACTCTATGATTTTTTCTGATGATGCTATAAATCTTTGGGTATCATTTATTAAATATCCACACATTCTCATTGGGTTATTTAATGCCCATAATAAACTATTAAATATTATTAATTCTCCAAAGGTTATTTTATTTGTAGCTACTAATATACCTCCAACTAATATCATGACAACAGATAGACTGTTTGATAATAGCTCAAGTTTTGGAATGTATTTTCTAGTGACTTTAATTGTATCTAAATTTCTTTCCTTATAATTTTTGTTTTCCACATTAAATTTATCTATTTCAAATTTTTCTCTTCCAAATGCTCTTACTACTCTATTTCCACTTATATTTTCTTGAACAATTGAATTTAATTTTGAATAAGCCTCCCTTATATTATGAAATGTTGGTGAAATTTCTTTACTCATTTTATAGGTCAATAAGCCTATTAATGGAGATATTAATAGCATAAAAATTGTCAAAGTTGCATTAACATACATCATAGAAATTATTGCAAAACAAAATGTGGTTATGGAGGATATGATGTTATAAACTACCCAAGCAACAAAATGTCTTATTGCATCTGTATCCCCTGTCATCCTTGCCATAAGATCTCCTGTTTTAACCTTACTATAAAAATTAATATCTAACTCCATTAGTTTTGCATATAAATCTTTTCTTATTTTAAATAATATATCTTGAGATATTTTCTCCAATATCATTTGGTATATATAAGCTATAATCCCCTTGAATACAACAATGGAAATCATAACTGTTATAAGCGGAAGCAATAAATTAGTTTCATTTTCTCCTAAAACCTTATCTACTATCTTTCCTGATATAAATGGATTAACCATATTAATTGCACATGTAAATAATACTAACAGTAATGCAAAAATATATTTGTATTTGTGATTCTTTAAATAACCAAATATCCATCTTAAATTGTCCATAATTAAGTCTCTCCTTATATTCTCCTTTTTTATTTCTAAGTATGATTATATAGAAGTTATTGAAAATAAAAATGTATTATATTAAACTTTAAATGTATATTATTATACTAATAAGTCACGATCAAATAAATAATAAATCAGCATGCTAGATTATTATTTATTTTCATGTGCCTAAAATTATTTTGGAGATTTAAAATGAGTAATACCTATACAAATATAGATAGCTATAATCCTCAAATACTCTTTGTAATAGATGGATATTGTTCACCTGATATACCTGTTCCAGAAACTAACTACCATTGTCATGAAGATTTTATAGAGCTTTCCTTCGTAACTTCTGGTTCAGTGGATTATTTAATTGAAGGTAAAGAGTACACATTAAAAAAGGGGCAAGTTTTAATATCTAATCCTGGAATTTATCACAAGGAATTATTTAATTCAAATACAAATTGTAGAGAGCTTCACCTTGGTTTAACTAATGTTAATATATTTAATAGCTGTAAAAAAGATTTTATAGATATAGGTGATAAAAATGTATTAACACTTAGTACTTATAAGGATGAAATTTTGAAAACATGTCTCGATATAGTCGATGAACAGAAAAATCATAAACAAACTTCTCCATTTATGTTAAAGTCTCTTGTTATGAAAGTACTTGTACTTTTACATAGAGAAATAAATGAAGAAATTCCAAATTTAAATTCACAAGAATTTTCTTTTAAGTCTCGTGAAAAGAAGGCATTGGTGGAAAGTATAACTAAATACTTAAATGAAAATTATACAGAAGATATTTCTTTATATACATTATCGAAAAATATGTACTTAAGCCCTGTGTATATTTCTAAGATCTTTAAAGAGCTTATGGGAGATTCTCCAATAAATTATTTAATACAAATAAGACTTATAAAAGCAAAAAATCTTTTAGAGGATTCTAAGCTTTCAATAAAAACTATTGCTAAGATGGTTGGGTATAATGATCCTTATTACTTTAGTAAGCTTTATAAAAAATATTATGGAATTTCTCCAAATAAAGCTAGAAAAACAATTTAGTATTACTATCTGAAAAAATGAAGCTCTGTCCTTAAGACTTAAAAACGCTTAAGGACAGAGCTTATTAATAAAGGGGCTGTCTATGTGACACCCCCTATTATTTATTATCTACTACTTTTCCACTCATTTATTTGTTTTTGCATTTCTGCAATAACTTTATCTATTCCTTGTTCCTTTAATTTAGAATTTAACTTACCTAAATACTCATCAACATCTACAGAACCACTATAAATAGTTGCTTTAAATTCTTCTAAAACATTATTTATTGCTGCAATTTCAGTAGATACACTTGAAGAATCAAATTTAAATCCTAATGCTGGTGATACTTTTGACTTATCGTTGAAATCTTTAAATTCATCCCATTTACTTTCTGGTTCACCTTCTAATTTATAAGTTAAGAATAAGTTTCCTAATGAGAAATATGGAACATCATAATTCTTTTGATCTGGATTAATTAGCTTTATATGTTGATCTCCAACTTTTTCATAGTGAACACCTTCAACACCATAGTTAATTAAATTTCTTAAGTATTCATCTGTACTTAATAATGATAATAATTCAAAAGCTTTATCCTTATTTTTTGAATTACTAGAAATAGCAATTAATGATCCAGTAGTTGATCCGTTAGTAATTAATGTGTCAACTATAGGAGTTGATACTACTTTGTAGTTTAATGACTTTGACCAAAGCTCATCTGCATATGGCTGTCCATCTCCCTTTGTTACAAGACGTTTAACAGCCTTATCATCTTGTGCTGTTGCTGCATCTGCATTTATATATCCAGCTTTATAATATTTTCTTAAAGTTTCTAAATCTTCTTTCATTTGTTGTGTTTCAAACATATTTTTTATAGTTAGTGAATTATCATTTACTTCTACTCCAACTGGTTCAACTAATTGGTCAAAGAATACTGTATATGAGAATCCCTTAGTTATATATAAAGGAGTTACATCTGGTTCATTTTCTTTTATCATCTTTAACCATGGTTCTAGATCTTTTAAACTATGAAGGTCTTGATATGGTATGTTGTATTTATCAACATATTCTTTTGTAAATACCCACATTGGTGCTCCTCCAAGTTCCTTTTGGTTTGGTACTCCATAAATTTTACCATCTATAGTTGCACCTTCCCAAAATCTTGAATCAACAGTTTCTTTTAGATTCTTTCCTTTTTCTGAATTTAGATACTCATCTAAAGCTAAAAAAGCACCTTTTCTTGAATTTCCTAAATAGTCACCAGCCCATGAACATGTAAAGGCTAAATCATAATCTTCACCAGAATTGATTACTACTGACATCTTTTGACTATAATCTCCAAAACCTATGAATTTCATGTCTATGTTGACATTGATTTTATCTCCTAAGTATTTATTTGTTTCAGCTAAAACTTTGTCTAAATCTTTTGGTTCTTCACCAATTGCATACCAAGTTAGTTTAGTTGGCGTATTACCTTTTGAGTTAGAATCTGCTGCCTTACCGCATCCTGTAAAAATAGCTGAAGTCGCCATTATAGCACAAGTTGCTAATGCAATCATCTTTTTTATTTTTCTCATGATTTTTTCTTCCCCCTTAATTTAATAACGTTTACAAGATGATTATAATATTTTAGTATATTATTTTATAGTGTACTTATTTTATATTTAATTAACTAAATCTAGATACATTATACTAATATGTAGATTTTCATTTCAATTAAAATAAAAAAGCCTTAAGTAAATATCTTTTATAAAGAATACTTACTTAAAGGCTTGTGTTTATCTTTTTAACATTCACCATTTCTTTGTAAATAATTAAATAATGCTCCTAGAAGATTTGCATCATTTTCAAATTTACATTTCTCAATTATAGGTCTTATTTTTGCAACAGGGATATTTTTCATTATTAAGTCTAATTTTTCATTTATTTTATCTATAAAATCTTCTCTGCTGCTTATAGCTCCACCAATAATAATTTTTTCCGGATCATACATATATTGAATATTAAATATTCCCTTAGCATTATTTAAATAAAATTCATCTATAGCATTAATACAGTCAGAATCACCTTTTTCGGCTAAATCAAATATCTTTCTGCCATCTAATTCTTCCATATCTATATTTTTTAATTTTGATACTGTATTTAATAATCCTCCTGTTGCAGCAATAGTACTCCAAGTTTCAAATATTATATTTTCTCCTTCTTTCTTAGTGTTTAAAATACAATATCCAAATTCTCCACCATGAAGATTATTTCCCTTATGAATTTTTTTATCCTTTATAACTGCCCCTCCGATACCTGTTCCACATACTACAAATAATACATCTTTATTATCCTTAGCTGCACCCTTCCAAACTTCTCCTAAAGCTGCACAATTTGCATCATTTTCTATTTCTAAATTAACCCCTAAATCCTCACCAAAGATTTTTTTGAAATTAGGCCCATGAATACAAGGCAGTGCACTAGCGCCTCCTATTATTCCAGTATCGCTATCTACTCCACCTGGTGCACTAACAGCTACCCCTGAAATTGAGTATTCTTCCTTAGCTTTATTAATTACATTTTCCATATCATTTTTGAAAAGTTCAAAATTATTTCTTTCTGATTTATAACTGCCCTTAGTAATAAAATCTCCCTCTTCTGACATTATGGCATACTTCACACTACTACCACCTATATCAAAAACTATATAATTACTCATATATTTCCCTCTCATTCTTTAATGTATTATATATAAATTATAAATCGTTTTCTTGTAAATTTCCAATTTTCTGGACCCCAGGGGTCCATTAAAATCCATTTTTCTCTGTAACTTCTTTTATCCATCTTCCTGATTTCTTTATGGTCTTCTTTTGTGTCGCTAAATCTAATGCAATAAATCCATATCTATTTTTATATGCATTACACCAAGACCAGCAATCTATAGGAGTCCAAGTATGATATCCAAAACAGTTTGATCCTTCTTCTATTCCTTTGTGGAGATTTTCTAAATGCTCCTTAAAGAAATCTATTCTATAATCATCTTCTACTATACCTTCTGCGTTTATATATCTCTCTTCGCCTTCTACTCCCATTCCATTTTCTGAAATGAACCATGGTATATTGTTATAGTTATCTCTTATGTTTATAGCTATATCATAAATGGCTTTAGGATATATTTCCCATCCCCTATATGGATTCATTCTTCTTCCTGGCATTTCATAATTATCAAAGTACTTATCTGGCATCCATTCCTTACTGTTACATGATGTTTCTTTTACCTTTACTCTTCTAGGAAAATAATAATTTACACCTAAAAAGTCTACCTTATTTTCCTTTATTATATTAAGTTCTTCTTCTGTTGATTGCCAAATTACTCCTTCTTTTTCTAAAATCTCTATTAATAATTTTGGAAATTCCCCTTTTACTGCAGGAGAAAGGAATGATTCATTAAAGAATGTATCTGCAATTCTAGCTGCTTCTACATCTTCACTATTATTTATATCTCTTGGATATGATGGTGTTAAATTAAGTATTGTACCTATTTGACCTCCATCTTTATTATAATTTTTGTTTTTGAATACTTCTATTACCTTTGAAGATGCTAAGTTTATATTATATAATACCTGCATTGCCTTCTTACCATTAACTACTTTAGGATAATGGAATTGATATAAATATTGTCCCTCTACAATTACTACAGGTTCATTAAAAGTAGTCCAATATTTAACCCTATCTGCAAATAATTTAAATGCCGTTTCTGCAAACTTTACAAATAAATCTACTACATGCTTTGATTCCCATCCACCATACTTATCATATAATTCAACTGGTAAATCGAAATGATGTAAATTTATTACTGGAATAATTCCATTTTTTATAGTTTCATCTATGACATTATTATAAAATTCAATTGCATCTTCATCTGCTTCACCAGTTTCTAAATTTTTTATAAGTCTTGTCCATTGAATTGATGTTCTAAAACTATTTAATCCTATTTCTTTAAGCATTGCTAAATCTTCTTTATAGCTATTATAAAAATTAGATGTAACTTCTGGTCCCACTTTATTAAAAAATACTTCTGGTTCTATTTCATACCAATAGTCAAATATACTTTTATGTTTTTTATCAAATGATCCTTCACTTTGAGGTCCTGATGTAGCGGATCCCCACCAAAAATTCTTTGGAAATATAAAATTCTTGTCCATACTAACTCCTCCTTTTATTGTAATATTAAAATTTTTTATAAAATAAAATTATATATTCTTTAAGCATTACAAGAAAATTATATAGCCATATTTTTTATTTGTCTAGACATTTAAAATAATTATATATACTTATATTATTGTAAAACTTATTTTTTATAGTAATATATTTATATAGCGTATTTGTATTTAATATATAAATAGTGCAAGTCTAAAAATCGAAAAATTAATAACTTACTTAAGGATTTTAAAGTAAAGGACGAAAGGATATTTACTATGCCCAAATACAAAGACATAAGTGATGAAATTAGGTTACGTATAAGAGATGGAATATATAATTCTCCAACTAATCAAATTCCTGATGAAATAACACTTTGTAAGGAATTTCATTGTAGTAGAATGACTATGAAAAAAGCTCTTGATTTACTAGTTTTTGATGGAATAATTTATAGAAAAAGAGGTCATGGAAGCTTTATTATGGATGTTCTTCCTGTGAATTCAAGAATAAATATTTCTGATAGAGATTTAAAAGGGTTAACTAGATTAGTTAATAATAATGTGAAAACAGAAATTATAGAATTCAAATTAATCTTTGCTGATTATAATATATCAACTAAGCTAAATATTAATGAAAATTCTCCAATTTATGAAATAATACGTCTTAGATTAATAAATAATACACCCGTTGTTATAGAAAATACCTACTTAGATGCTACTGTAATAACAGGCCTTAATAAAGATATATTAAAAAAATCAATTTATGATTTTATAGAAAATGATTTGAACCTGAAAATAAGTAGCGCAAATAAAGTTATTCGTGCTGATAAAAGTACAGACATAGATAAGAAATACTTAAACCTACATGATAATGATCCAATTTTAGAAGTTGAGCAAATAGCTTATTTAAATAATGGAAGAGCCTTTGAATATTCTATTTCTAGACATAGATATGATAAATTTCAATTTACATCTTTTTCTGTAAGAATGTAAATTGCGAAGCAATTTTATTCAGTTCACAGTGAATAATTCACAATTCACAGTTTCTTGGATAAAGTAACAGGGAACAAGTAACAGATGCTAGCTCTTTTTTAGAAAAATAATGACTAAATATATAAGGAAAAGCTTAATTTAGCTTTAAATAAAACCTACCTTATATCAATTAAATTCTAAATTTTAAATAGCAGGCATTGAATACTTAATGAAATTGAATGTAACGATAACTGAACTTAGTATGAAAGCCTATCTACTGAAGCTTGCCTGAAGTAGATAGGCTTTCCTTTTTAATTATAGTTTCTTACACTCAGTACTTGTTACCTTATACCTATTCCCTGTTACCTAAAAAATGAAAACAACTGTGAACTGTGCACTAGAAAATTTCTTTGCAATTTTAAGCTATTACTGGATAACTTTT
>JAQCTH010000087.1 GCA_027686065.1 Clostridiaceae bacterium AF10-41 | reverse complement strand
ATAGTTAATAATTGGAATATATTTAAATATTATGGGTAAATGTTAGTATAGACTATTATTTTATATATTATATAATTGAATTTAAAATCTAATTATCCTATAATTAAGGCATTAGTTAAAAGTAGAGGTAATAGTATGGATGAAAATTTAAAAATAGAAAAAGAGATATTAGAAGAAAAAAGAAAAAAAATAACTAGTGAACTTTTAGAAAAAAGAAAAAGTTATGAAGTTATAGAAAATAAATTAAAACTTTTAACAAAAGAATCAAAGGGAAGTTATAATGAAGAAAAAGAGACTACAGAAAAAATATATTCTGTATTAAAAAAGGATATAAAAAATTATGAGGAAGCTTTAAAGGTTCCTTATTTTGGCAGGGTTGATTTCAGAGAATTAAGAGGTGAGGATGAAAGTATCTATATTGGAAAACAATCAGTAAGCTCAGCATTGGATGGAGAAGAAATCATTGTTGATTGGAGAACACCAGTAGCAGATTTATATTATAGCGGAACTGGAGGATATGCATATTATAAAGCCCCATCAGGTATAGTAGAAGGTAATCTATCGGTAAAAAGAAAATTTTTATTTAAAGAGGAAGAGTTAGAAGAAATTTTCGATGAGGGAATAAATGAAATAATGCTGAAAACAAGTGATGAAGGAAATGATTTAGTTGATGAGTTTCTAAAAATAAACTTAGAAGAGAGCAGAGGTAAAAAGCTAAAAGAAGTAGTTGCAACTATTCAGAAAGAACAAAATGAAATTATAAGATGGCCTAAAAACTTACCTATAATTGTTCAAGGTTCTGCAGGTTCGGGAAAAACAACAATAGCATTACATAGATTAGCTTATTTAATATATAGATATTCAGAAACTGTAAAAGGAAAAGATATATTAGTTTTAGCTCCTAATAAACTATTTTTAGATTATATTTCAGATATACTACCCAATTTAGGGGTTGATGAAGTAAAGCAAACAACATTCCAAGATTTGGTGTTAAAATATTTAAAAATTAAATCTAAAATTAAGGGAAAAGATGAAAAGCTAAAGGAGTTAATTGAATCAGAAGATGCTCAAAGGTGTAAATTTATAACTAATGCCTCTAAGATAAAAGGAACTTTAACTTTTAAAACTATTATAGATAGATATATAGCACTTTTAGAAGGTGATTCTGTTGACATAACAGATATAACTATAGAAGATTATATATTATTTAATAAGAGAGAAATAATGAGATTATATTTAAAGGACTTAAAAAGCTATCCTTTAAATAAAAGAAAAGATGAAATAAAGCGGTATTTAAATTTGAAAATTAAAGAGAAAATTGAAATCTTATGCATTCAAATTGATCTTGAATGGGATATAAAAATTAAAGAGATAAAAAGACAATTAGAAGATGGAGATGAGAGACGAAAAAAATTAATTGAAGTCTACTCTAAAAGAGATGCAATAAAAAATAATATAAAAAACAATGCTAAAAAAGAAATGAATGAGTATTTCAAAAATTGGAGAGGGATAACTTCAAAAGATATATATGTGAATTTATTTAAGAATGAAGAATTTTTTGAAATTGCGTCATTAAATAAAATTCCAAGTGAATTATCAGAATTTATGAAAAATGAAATTATTGAAAATTATAGTAAAGGAATTATAGATGAAGATGATTTGGCACCACTTTTATATATTAATATGCGCTTAGAGGGGGTAGAAGAAAAGGAAAAATTTATTCATATAGTAGTTGATGAAGCTCAAGATTATAATCCATTTCAAATTTATTTAATAAACAAATTAACTAAAGGAAATTCTCTAACACTAGTAGGGGATATAGCGCAAGGTATATATTATTATAAAGGAATAAAAAATTGGAGTGACATAGTAGAAAAGGTATTTGATGGTAAGGCAACTTTTATGCAGTTAACTCAGAGTTATAGATCTACTGTGGAAATAATAGATTTTGCTAATTTAGCTTTAGAAGCACAAAATTTAGACTTAAAAAGAGCAAAACCAGTGCTAAGACATGGAGATATCCCTGAGATTATTAAATGTAATAGTGATAAAGATGTTGTTAATAAGATAAATGAGATAGTTTCTAATATTATTCAAAAGGGTAAAAGCAGCATAGCTATAATTACAAAAGGAGCAGATGAAGGAAAGATATTAGAAAAACTTATAAAAAAACATTCAAAGCTAAAAGTATCTTTAATAAAAGGAAATGAGAAAGATCATGATAATAATATTATAATAATTCCATCTTACCTTACAAAGGGATTAGAATTTGATGCAACTATTATTTATAATCCAAGTTCTAACAATTATAAAGAAACTTTGTTAGATGAGAGATTGTTATATGTATCCTTAACAAGAGCTCTGCATTATGAATATATAATAGAAATAGATGATTTAACAGAAATGATAAAAAAATAATACTTCCATAGAAAAATCTAATTAAGTATAATAGTTATGTAGAAAATGTCGAATTTTATAATTGTTTGGCAGATAATTTTATGGTAAAATATTACTGATATATAGGAAGAAGAATAAAAGTTAAAGTTGGAGGTAGGGATATGTTACAGGAGAAGTTAAAGGATAATATTTATTGGATAGGTGTTAAGGATCCAGATTTAAAAGTATTCGATATAATAATGGAAACAAAAAAAGGAACAACCTATAACTCTTACGTAGTAAATGATGAAAAAATAGCTATAGTTGACACAGTAAAAACAGGTTTTTATGATGAATTTAAAAAGAATTTAAAAGAAGTAATTGGAGAAAAAACAGTAGATTATGTAATAGTTCAGCATACAGAATTAGATCACAGCGGATCATTAATAAAATTAATTGAGGATTATCCAGAAATAAAGGTAGTAGGATCTAAAGCTGCATTAAATTATTTGAAAAATATATTAAATAGAGAATTTAATGCCATAGAAGCAAAAGATGAAATTTGTCTTGGAGAAACAACTCTTAGATTTATAAGTGCTCCTAATTTACATTGGCCAGATACAATTTTCACATATGTTAAAGAGAGAAATTTATTATTTACTTGTGATTTTACAGGTTCACATTATTGTCCAAGTGGTGGAATTACAGAAAGTTTAAATGAAGATTATTTCGTGGAAATGGAATATTATTTTGATTGTATAATGGGACCATTTAAAAAGTTTGTTTTAATGGGACTACAAAAAATAAAAGATTTGAATATAGAATGTATTGCACCAAGCCATGGGCCAGTTCACGTTTCTAATATAGATAAAATTTTAAACTTATATAGAGAATGGGCTACAGAAGAAGCTGTAAACAATAAAAAAGTAGAAATTTTTTATATTTCAGCTTATGGAAATACAGAAGATATGGCTGATTTTATGAAAGCGAAATTAGAAGAAAAAGGTTTTGAAGCAGATGTAACAGAAATAACATCTATTTCTATAGAAGAAAGTATATCAAAGATAGAAAAAGCTAAAGGCATTATGATAGGATCTCCAACAATAAATCAAGATGCAGTAAAACCTTCTTGGGACTTACTATCATTAGTTAATCCTATAATAAATAGAGGAAAGGCAGCATTAGCCTTTGGATCATATGGATGGAGTGGAGAAGGTGTAAAAATGCTTACATCAAGACTAAAGGACTTAAAGCTTAAAGTTGTGGAACCAGGATTATCGTTCTGTTTTGTTCCATCTGAAGATGATTATAAAAATGCAGAAGAAGCAGTAAACAAATTTATAGAATTAATGTAATATGAAAGATCTAGAATCAAAGTTCTAGGTCTTTTATTTATATACAGGATATTGAAACAAATATTCAAGTAATTTAGATATTTTAAGAAGTATTCCTATAAAAAATATAAATTAAATTTATAAAAAATTGTTCCCTAAACAAGCCCCTTAAGAATATCTATATAATAAATACTAAAAAAGGGGGGAGACTGCTTCTTAATGATTGCTAAGTGCAATTTGCAAAGTAGGAAATATATGAGAAAAGAATTAACTTTAAAAGAGGTAAAATTTGATTTTAACTTTAAAAAAAGTAAGTTAGAAGGCAGTGTAACTAAAATTCCTGAAATAGATAGTGAGTATGAAAAGATTGGGAGAGCTATTAAGATAAATAGGGAAGGATATAATCTTTATTTAATAGATTCATTTTCCAAGGAAAAATTAAAAAAATTACAATTATATATACAGGAGCAGTATAAATATCTAGAACCTCCAAAGGATATTTGTTATGTTACATTAGAAGATAATAAGAAACCAGAAGTATTATTTATTAATAATGGGAATGGTAAAAAATTAAAAGATGCTGTTGAAGGAATAAAAAATAATTATATAGAAATAGTAGAAGAATTTTATAATGCTTCTTCAGAAGATGAAAAGGATACGCTTATAGAAGAAATACAAAGTAAGAGAAATGATTATATAAGTGAATTAATGGATATGGCTAAAAAAGAAGACTTCGAAGTTAAGGTAACTAATAAGGGAGTAGCCTTTATACCATTAGTTAATGGTAAATCAATTAGTGAAAGAGAGTATGATAATTTAGAAAAAAATAAAAAAGAAGCAATTGTAGCAAAAGCATCTATTTTAAAGAAAAAGGCTGAAATAGTTTTAGGTAAATTAAAGGAAATAGAAACAAAATCTATAAAGAAGCTTAAAGAAATATATAGTGATTTTTTAACAAATGAAATGGAAGCATATAAAGATGAAGCTTTACTTGAGTTTATAGATGATGATAATTCATATGAGTATTTGGAAAGATTATTTATATCAATGGAGAAAGAAATAATAAATTGCTATACCATGGATATAGATGAAGATGAAGAACAACTCTATCAAGTTATAAATAAATATGATATACATTTATTGGTTGATAATAGCTTAAGAACTACTCCCCCTGTTATATACGAAGAAGATCCTAATCTAAATAATTTAATGGGATTTATAGAGTATGAAAATCATAATGGAGTATATACAACTGATATATCCTTAATAAATCCAGGAAGTTTATTAAAAGCAAATGAAGGCTGCTTAATTATTAGAGTAAACTCTCTTGCTAGCAATGTATATTCATATTATCATCTTAAAAAAGCGTTAATGACTAATAAGATAACATATGATATTTCAAAGTCATATGTAGAGGTAATATCAATTAACGGGTTAAAGCCTCAGCCAATACCTATAAATGTCAAAATTATTTTAATTGGCGATCATGAAACTTATGATGCATTATATAGCTTAGATGAAGACTTTGGGAAATTATTTCCATTAAGAGCTGAATTTGATCCTATAGTTGAAGTAAATGAAAATGTTAGTGCTTATATAAATAAAGAAATAAATAATAAAATCAAAGAAAATTCACTTATGCCTATAACAGAAGAAGGAATAAATGAAATTATTAAATTCTTATCAAGAACTGCAAGTAGTAGAACAAAAGTCAATATAGACATTACAGAAATAGAAAAATTAATGATATTATCTAACGACAATGCTAAAAATAGAAAATCATTAGTGATAGATTCTAAAGATATAATAGATATTGCTTATGCTAAGGAAAAAATTGAAGATGAATATGATAAACTTTATAAAGATAATAAGATTTTAATATCGGTAACTGGTAAAAAAAATGGTGTAATAAATGGATTAGCTGTTTTAGATACTGGATATCATTCCTTCGGAAAACCAATGAGAATAACTTGTATTGCCCATAAAGGAACTGGAAGAATTATAGATATTCATAAGGAAAGTAGGTTAAGTGGGAAGGTACATGAAAAATCTATAAATATACTAAAGGGACTTTTAAATAATATAATAGATCCATATAAAGATATTCCCGTAGATTTTTATTTAAGTTTTGAGCAAACTTATGGATTAATAGATGGTGATAGTGCATCGGTAGCAGAAATTATTTGTATATTATCAGCTCTAAGTAAGAGACCCATAAGACAAACTATTGCAGTAACTGGATCTATAAATCAATTAGGAGAGGTTCAAGCAATAGGTGGAGTAAATGAAAAGGTAGAGGGATTTTTTAGAGTATGTGATTTCTTAGATAATGTAGAAAACAAAGGAGTGTTAATACCTTCTTCAAATAAAGATGAACTAATATTGATACCTGAAATTGAGCAGGCCATGGAGGAAGGGAAATTCCATATATATGTTATGGATACATTAGAAGATGCAATAGAAACTTTGATTTTAAATGATGATGAAAGTATAGAAGACTTTTATTTATCATTACAAGAGGAAGTTAATAAGTATAAAGGAAGTAAGGAAAAGAAAGAAGAGTAGCTTATTTAGTTCACAGTTGAATTCAGCTTAAAGAGGTAGCAGGTGTCAGGGGACAGGGAGCAGGTGTCAGGGGACAGGGAGCAGGTAACAGGTGTCAGGTAACAGGGAGTGGTTTAGTTCACAGTACACAGCGCACAGGCCGCAGTTACTTGATAAGGTAACACAAGTAGCATGTAAAATTAAAGAAAGTAAAAATGGAGCTTTTGCACTCAAATTAGTGCATAGCTCCTTTTTTATAACTTAAAAGGTCTTTTTATTATTTTTCATAAATTAACCTCTTTTAATAATTCTATAAGTTATACCATAATGATTTAATAAATGATATTCATTTTATATATTAAAGCTATATTATACTTAATTTTCTTATTATACATTATTTCTGTAGTACAGTTCCATAAAGTGTAAAATAAATTATACTTAAAACAAGTATTTGTTTTATATACTTGAATTACTTAAACTAAATAAATCAAAATTATTACAGAAAGTCATTATTTTATTTGACTATGAATAAACTAATATGTTAAAATTATGGAAAAAGAAGGAAATTAACAAAATACTATTAAGGAGGTGGATGGGATCTGGCGCACGGTGAAAATTGATTATTAATTTTTATCTTGTTCGCATTTGCGACAGTCCCTAGTTTATATGTATCTAAAATTTGATAAAAAAGAAGACAAACTTATTGTTAGTCTAATGGGCGAATTAGATCATCATAGTGCCGAAGAAGTAAGGGTAAAAATAGATGATAGAATAGATAGAGATAACATAAGAAAAGTTATATTAAATTTCAGTGGAGTTACTTTTATGGATAGCTCCGGAATAGGTGTGGTTATAGGAAGATATAAGAAAATGCAAAATAGAGAGGGAAAGCTTTGTGTAGCAGAAGCTAATAGAACTGTAAATAAAGTTTTTGAAATTTCAGGTATGTTTAAAATCATTGATGTCTATAAAAATATAGATGAAGCAATGATAAATATTTAGTGGGGGGATTTAAGATGGTGGATAATAGAATAAGTATAGAATTAATGAGTAAATCCCAAAATGAAGGGTTTGCAAGAGTTGCAGTAGCTGCATTTATATCTCAACTAGATCCAACTGTGGAAGAATTAACAGATGTAAAAACAGCAGTATCAGAAGCAGTAACAAATTCTATAATACATGGTTATGAAAATAAAAAAGAGGGTATAATCAAAATAGAGGCAAGTATAACTGGTAATGAAATAACTATAAGTATTGAAGATTCCGGTAAGGGAATAAAAGATGTAGAACAAGCGATGGAACCATTATACACTTCAAAACCAGAGCTAGAAAGGTCAGGAATGGGTTTTACAGTAATGGAAACATTTATGGACAGCTTAGAAGTAAAAAGTGAAGATGGTAAAGGAACTAAAGTTGTAATGAAGAAGAAATTCAACACAGTAAGTTAGGTGAAGTATATGGAAAATGGAAGTGTAAGAAGAGAGGCCTATAATTATGAAGAAAATTCACAATTAATACCTCTGGCTAAAGCAGGTAATCAAGATGCTATGAATAAAGTAATTGAAATGAATTTACCTCTTGTATCATCCATTAGCAAAAAGTTTCTTAATAGAGGATATGATTATGAAGATATCTTTCAAATAGGGTCAATAGGATTAGTCAAAGCTATAAATAATTTTGATGATAGTTTTAATGTTAAGTTTTCTACTTATGCAGTTCCTATGATAATAGGAGAGATAAAGAGATTTATAAGAGATGATGGTATAATTAAAGTTAGTAGAAATGTAAAAACTTTAGCTAGAAAATTACATTTTGATAAAGAACAACTAACTAAAAAGCTAGATAGAGATCCTACTATTGAAGAATTATCAGAGTTTTCTGGTATAGATAAAGAAGAAATATTATTTGCTATTGAATCTTCAGCCAGTATGCAATATCTATATGATACTATTCATCAAGATGATGGAGCACCAGTATTGCTTATAGACAAACTAAGTGAAAAAGGCCAAGATGACAGTGAAATGATAAATAGAATTGCATTAAAAGAAGCATTAAGAAGTCTTGATAGCAAAGCAAGACAAATAATAATGCTTAGATATTTCAAAGATAAGACTCAAGTACAAGTTGCTAAGATGCTTGGTATAAGCCAAGTTCAAGTATCTAGAATAGAAAAAAAGGTATTGGTTTTAATGAAACAAAAATTACAGGAATAAAGAAAAATACTAAAGATAATTAGAAGGAAAAAGAAATGAATAGTGTGTATTAAAAATCTTTTGAGGTAGAATCAAAAGATTTTTTTTATGAGAAATTTAGAAAAAGATTTATGTAAAAATAAATTTTAATTAATCTAAATAAAGGCAACGTAATAAAAAAATCTTACATATATAAACTCTAAATTGAAATATATTCCAGAGTTATAATTATAAGAATTGGAATAATATAATTATACAAATTTAGAAAGGAGAATCACTATGGCTAAAAAGAAGGTGCCAAATGAACAGCAGATAGTTAATAAATTTCAAACTATTACTAATGAAGCTACTATAAAACCTAAAATAGTTAGAAATTGTACAAGAGCCTTTTTAGTAGGAGGAGCTATTTGTACTATTGGTCAAATATTTCAAAACCTTCTAATTAAATATAATTTTACAGAAGAAGAAGTTAAGATGTTAGTACCAATAATAATGATATTTTTAGGAGCTTTATTAACTGGTGTAGGTATATATGATAGAATTGCCTCATTTGGAGGAGCAGGAACCGTAGTGCCAATTACAGGCTTTTCCAATGCAATTGTTGCACCAGCTATAGAGTTTAAAAAAGAAGGATTTGTATTTGGCGTGGCGGCGAAGATGTTTACTATAGCAGGACCAGTGCTAGTTTATGGTATAGGTAGTTCAGTAATAATAGGTATTGTTTATTACTTTATTCAACTATTAACATAAGAAAGGTGAATAAATATGAGTAATAATGAATTAAAGATAAAAAGGTTAGGAAAGCAAACAGTAAAACTTGAAAACCCTCCCAAAATAATAGCAACTTATTCTATTGTTGGTCCTAAAGAAGGAGAGGGACCTTTAAGTAGTTACTTTGATGAAATATTAAATGATGATATGTATGGAAAAGAAAGTTATGAAAAAGCAGAAAGTGAAATGATGTATACAGCAATTACAGCAGCTATGAATAGGGCTGATTTGAAAGAAGAAGATATTGATTATTTATTTGCAGGAGATCTGCTAAACCAAATAACATCATCATCTTTTGCAGCAAGAAAACTTAACATTCCGTTCTTTGGATTATATGGAGCTTGCTCAACTATGTCAGAATCTTTAAGTATAGCATCCATGATGATGGATGGAGGCTATGCTAATTATGTTATAGCATCAACATCTTCACATTTTAGTTCAGCAGAAAGACAATTTAGGTTTCCATTAGAATACGGTTCTCAACGAAGCCCTTTAGCACAATGGACAGTAACAGGATCAGGTGCAATGGTATTAGGTAAAGATGGGAATTTTCCAGAAGTAACATATATAACCACAGGAATAGTAAAGGATTATGGAATAAAGGATCCTAACAATATGGGAGCAGCCATGGCTCCAGCAGCTGTAGATACTATAGCAAGTCATTTTAAAGATACAGGAAGAGATCCTAAGTTTTATGATGTCATTGCAACTGGAGACTTAGGTAAAGTAGGAAAAGAAATTACTTGTAAGTTATTATTAGAATATGGATATGATATAAGAGAAAATTATGTGGACTGTGGTGACATAATATTTGATGATGCAGTTCAAAAAACAGATTCAGGTGGAAGTGGATGTGGATGTTCTGCAGTAGTATCTTCAGGATATTTTTATAAAAAATTAATGAGGAAAGAAATAAAGAATTTATTATTAGTTTCTACAGGAGCATTAATGAGTACAACTTCCTCTTTACAAGGAGAAAGTATACCAGGAATTGCTCATGCAGTAGCAATAGAGTTTAATGAAAAATAGAAAAAGGAGGTTATTATGGAATATTTATATGCCTTTATAGTTGGTGGAATAATATGTGTAATAGGACAAATACTAATGGACACAACCAAATTAACACCAGCAAGGATATTAGTAATTTTTGTAACAATAGGAGCTATTTTAGGCTCTTTCGGTATATATGATAAGTTAGTAGAAATAGGAGGTGCTGGGGCTACTGTACCTTTACCTGGCTTTGGTAATTCTCTTGCAAAGGGAGCAATGAAAGCTGTTGATGAACAAGGATTACTAGGAGCATTTATAGGAGGAATAAAGGGAACAGCAGCAGGTATTACTGCAGCTATATTTTTTGGGTATTTAATGGCTCTAATCTTTAACCCAAAAACGAAATCTTAATAATTTTATAGAAAATATTACAAATTAATACTTTAAAAAAATGGCCTAACAACTTATAATAAGTGTTAGGCTATTTGAGTTTTCCATTTAAATATAAAAAATGATATAATTAAAATAAAAGACAAAAATAATAGAAATAGCTGGCGAATTTTAAAGGTAGGAGGAGGAAAATGAAAAGTTATTATAGTAATAGCTGGATGAAAGTCGTAGATTCATTAGGAAGTAATATAAACAAAGGACTTTATGAATATGATTGCAATATAAGAAAAGAAGCTGGTGACAATAAAATACAACTTCCTTATTCAAAAGGTATATTGAAGTTAATTTTAGATGTTTTAAAACAAAAATATGTATATATATTTTTAGTAATTATAATATTTTTTTTAGTCAACAAATTTAATATAGTTGGTATAGTAACAATATTTTTATTGATATTAAATTTAGGAAGTAAATTATATCATGAAATATCGAAAGAAAAAGAATTAGAAATTTTACAAAATCTTAATGTATCTCAAGTATTAGTTTTGAGAGAAGGAATAGAAAGGTTAATAGAAGCTGAGGAATTAGTAAAGGGAGATATAGTATACTTTAGAAAAAAATCTTTAATAGCAGCGGATATTAGAATTATAGAAAGTGAAAACTTAAAGGTTGATGAAAGAAGTGTGACTGGAGATAGATTTTTAAAAGATAAGTATTCAATGAAGATAGATAATGAAGTATCTTCAATTGGAGAAATTAATAATATGCTTTTTAGGGGGTCAATAGTAAAAGAAGGTTCAGGAAAAGGCATTGTTGTAGAAGTTGGAAATAACACTCAATTAGGAAAATTAATAAAAATAATGAATAAATCCAAGGATAAAAAAGATATAGCTATAAAAAATATAGAAAAGATTATATTCAATATAGGATTATGCTTAATGCTTGTACAAGCTATTTTAGTATCTATATTTCCTGGGAAATTAGCATATAAGAAAGCAATATTTGCTCAAGGGGTATTTGCAATAATATGCATATTTATACCATTTATAATATTATATTATAGCAAAAATATAAAAAGAAAAATGCTAGAAGAAGATGAAATAGATCTAATTAATTTCTCTGCTTTAAATTTAATTAATGATGTAAAAATACTTTTTTTAGATAAATTAGGAACTATAACAAAAAAAGAGTTATATTTGGATAAATTATATACTAATGAACAAGTATATCAATCTAATTCAATAGAAGCAATAGATATAAATATAAAAAGGCTTCTTGATATATCAATACTTTGTAATAATGCCAAATATAATAATGATAATAATTGGTCAAAGGGAGATATGTATGAAGTTGCTTATGTAAAATTTGGAGTAGAAAATTCTATTTTTAAGGGCAAGCTAGAAAATGATAATAAAAGAAAACTTGAGCTTTCTAGAGATAATAAAAAAAATATGGTAACTACTATAAATAAAAGTAGAAAAGGATATAGAGCAAATAGTAGAGGCGATTTAGAATCAGTACTTAATTGTTGTACGCATATTCTTATAAATGGAATAGAGAGAGAAATATATTCACAAGACATAATGAAAATACGATTAGCTAATTTAGAATTTTCAAAAGAAGGACTTTTAACAGAAGCCTTTGCATATAGGAGTTTTAATTATCAACCTTCAGAACATGAAAATATAGAAAGTAATTTAGTTTTTGTTGGTCTTATAGCCTTAGAAAATCCCTTAATTGATGATATTGTGGATGATATTGAGAAAGTCATGGATAATGGAGTTTTACCAATTATATTTACTGAAGGTAACAAAATTTCCTCAGAATTATTAGGTAAAAGATTAGGTCTTATATCATCACTAGAGCAAATTACAGAAGGTAATGAACTAGATACATTAGGTGAGAAAGAAATGCTTAAGGTAGTATCAAAAACAAGAATTTTTTGCAATCTTAATCCAGAACAGAAGAATAAGATTATATCTTTATATTATAATGATGGATATAAATTCTCAGTTGAAGGAGAAACCCTTGGAGATATTTCACTTATTAGTTTAGCTCAAATTGGTTTTGTAAAAGGTAAATTATCTATGCTTCTAAAGAAAATAGGAGATGTATACACTAACATAAGTAGTATAAAAGCTTATTTTAAATTAAGAGAAAAGTACTCTGAAGTTGAAGAAGGATTAAAAAGAGGAATAAATACATATTTATACGTAGTATTATCAGAAATTGTATTAATGAATTTTAAATATCTTTTAACAAATGGAGCTTTTATAGAGGAATATTTTATAATATTAATGAATTTCTTACTTCTTTCTCCTTTAATACTTATAAATATGCTTTATGGAACTTCTCAATATAAAAATAAAAAGAATATTTTAAGAGGAGCTTTATTTAGTATTATACCAGTAGTAGCTATTTATTTTATAAAGGATAATTAT
>JAQCTH010000086.1 GCA_027686065.1 Clostridiaceae bacterium AF10-41 | reverse complement strand
TACTTTCTATTTGCACAGTTATATTAGTTTTTACTTCTTTTATTTCATTATAGTATTTTTTTTCAATATCATCTAAATAAAATATATCGGCTCTATAACTTGGATCTTTAAGATTAAACTTTTTTATATATGAATTAATTTCATTATTAACATTATTATTAGTAACATATAACTGTAAATATACAGTAAAATCTTTATTAGATTTGTATTTATTAAATATATTCTGAAGTTCTGTTGATTTACCATATGTTCCATTTTTCAATGCATTTAATGGTCTTAATAAAAAATCATTTTTTACATATTCGGTAGATACTACACTATTTGATCCATAATACTTATTTTGAATAAGATATAATTCTTTTGTTTCTTCATAGAATTCGAATGCATCAATCCCCATATCCTTATATTCAATTATTTTCTCTTCTATCAATTCTTCATCCTCATAAAATAGCTTATTCAATATCCAATAGTTAAATGCCCATTCATCTTTATCTATATTTGCTATATATCTAAAGTTTTTTTGATATTCTAATATATCTTGCTCTATTTGTTTTCTAAAATTACTCATAATTATCCCATCCTATAAAAATATTTTATAAAAACAATATTATTATTTTAGTATTAGATTTAAATATTATAAAAATTAACTACTCTAATAAACCTTTTATATAAAACATATCTTTTCTCATAAATAAATTTTATTGCTACCTATATTTCATAAATTTTCAACTTCTTATATACTCGTAAAATATATTTGATTTATAATATCAAATCTTTTATTTTTATCAAGCCAAAACCTACATCTATTAATCCTTCCTTAGAGATAATAAACCAAGATAGCACCCTACCTTTAATCCTTATTTTGCAAATTTCAAACCTCAACTTAGATGTAATTATCTAGTTTGAAAATCACTCATTTGATTTCTTAATTACTCCAACTGCAACTCCAATAACATTCACTTGCTCTTCATCAAGGAACATTGGTTCATAAGCATCATTTTCTGGAATAAGTAGTATTTTTCCACCCATTCTTTTATATGTTTTTAGTGTCGCATTTCCATCTATATCAACAGCAACTATATCCCCTATATTAGCAGTTGATTGCTTATTGATAAGAACATAATCTTCATTACTTATTTTTTTATTTATCATACTATCGCCTTTTATTTTCAATATAAATATATCTTTCATTGATTTAGTCCATAAATCTGGCAAGTAAAATTCACCTTCGCATTGGTTATTTATAAATATAGGCTTACCTGCAGCAATTTCATTAAATACTGGCACTCTTCTTACATCTTCTTCGATATCTTCATCATTATCATTATTTACATATATTTCGCTAGGAGAATCTAAATCACAAATAAATTCTATTTTTCTATTGTGTTTTAAATTTATATATTCATATGTTGATAATGATGATGGCATCATTGAAGATTTGAATTCAGGGATGTCTTCTATCTCTTCTCCATCTTTATTTATTATAACAATATTATTGCCATATCTTGAAAATCTATTTTATTATCTTCTTTAAGCTTATTGTTATAAAGTTCTAAAACCTTATATATAGATTCTCTTGCATCTGAATTTTCCCTTAATTTTTGTGGACCATCTGAAGCTTTTCTTGATATTCTTCCTAGCCTATCTATATTTTGATAAACTTCTAGTTCATTATAATTACATGCCTTTATCCATTGTATTTCTTCTTTAATAAAAGATAAGTCAGCAGGTGATAAAATTTTAACCTTAGTATAAAGCTTACTACCCTTAACAATTGATTCTAGAATAATATTATTTAATTCTTGGGCAGCTATAATTTCTACATTATTGTAATTTTTATTACTTTTAAAATATCTAAACATTAAAGAGTCAGTAGTTTTTATATCAAGTTTATTATAATTATCTTGGTTAATAAAAGTTAACTGTTCACTTTCTCTTTCCTTTTGAATATTGTTATAGATATATTCTACATATTTTGTAAGGATTTATTAAAGGTTACCATTAATACTTTATCATCCTTGCCATAGCAGTAGTTATTTAATAGTAACGGAATTCTATGTACAGCAACAGTTGTTTTACCCGACCCTGCAACTCCCTTAACAAGAACATGACCATTTGGCTTTGCTTCTATAATTCTTTTTTGCTAAACATTTAATTGCATTTATAAATCCCTTTTTCTAGTGTTCTTCTTATATTATACCCACTTATTATCTTTATTTCCATATAACTACTATATTTTACATAAATTTTTATAAGGTTAAAATTACTCTAGATTAAAGATTTTCTTTTTTTGACATCCAAACATAGAACTTTAAGTCATAATATGATTCAGTATTCTTGTCTTTTATCATCTGTAATAAAAATTGATGCCATACTCCGAAGATTAATATTGAATTTATAAAGAAATTTCTTTATAAATTCAAATTTTGTTCTATTAATAAAAATCGCCTATATTTTTTGAGATTATATCACTAAATAAATTCCAATCTTTCGGATATGTATTATTACCAGAACTAAAAAGTACCTTTTTATTCGTTATTAACCCGACAGACCAGCTTGTTCCATCTAAGATAGCATCTTCTGCTTTATATTCTTTTTCCCACTTTGATATAATTTTAAATAACTTTCTAATAATTAAACTCATTTTATTCTTATCAAAATATACCTTATTAGTTTTTTCATTACTATACCCATAATCAAATTTTGTGTGCTTACAGGTTTCTGCAATAAAATTTATTTCAATTTTAAATGAATTCCCTGTATATCCACCAACTGAAGCAGTAAATATTAAATATTTTTCTTCCAACTCAGTTAACTTTATAATAGTTTTTATCCCTTGACCAATCTCTCCATTGCACCAGTGTTTGTAATCTATAAGTTTTTTTCCCATATGAAATATATCCCCAGAATTTTTATTTATATGATAATCCTGATTTTTATTTATTTTTATACTAAAATAATCTAAATACTTTATTCCATTTACCTCTCTAAAATAGTCAGGCAAATAGTTAATCCCTAATATAAAATCTTCAACTAAGCCCATACAACACCCCATTGTTAATACCTGATAAACTGATAAATATACATCATTATTACTTCCTTTATGTCCCTTAACCTTTTTGTATGTTTCATTTCCATAGTCTAAAATATTATTTTCTAGATGTTTCATAGCTTTTAAAACTGTTATATATAAGTCTTTTTCTTCTTTTAACCTTTTTGATATCTCAAATACCCCATTATATGAGTCAATTCTTAAAGAGCCACTAGTTAAATTTGCAACTTTTTCTCTATCCTCACCAGCTTCAATCGATACATAATAACCATACATATCTCCACAACTTCCTGGAATAATATCAACTCCGTATTCAATACTATAGGCTTGAATAATATGATTCCATATAATAAATTTAAAACTCCCTATTATACTATAATCAACCTCATTTTTCCTAAAATCAATTTTTCTAAATCTTTTCATTAAAACCTTGCAGTTTAAATTTGTTCTTGCTAATGCCCTATTGTAGTATTTATTATTTTCCATTATTGAATAGTAATCTTCAATTTTTATTAACTCCATAAACTTCTCTCTTTCTTGCTTTTAATTTCAGATATTTTATTTCGATTTTCGAAATTTTAAACTTTCGAAAATCGAAAATTCCCCATAAAATACATAAAAACTTTGTGAATCACACAAAGTTTTTTAAAAATTTATTTGTTTTTTTAATTATATATTTATACTATAAAATACTTTTTCTATTTTGTAAATATTTACTTATATATCTTTAATAATTATAATTAATGAAATAATTTTGTTAAGTATTTCTTAAGCCTCTACTTATTATTACTTTCCATTTATCTATTAAATATATACAACTAATAAAAATGTTCCAATAGCATATCCAATTACCCACCAAAGGTTTGCTATTATTAAATAATATTCTGCAGACATGCTACTTTTCCTTCATCTACTGCATATACAAAAGGAAATACATTAGCTACAATCTTAAAATCTCCTACTACATTGATACTAAATATACCATTTCTTTAATTTCTTAAGTTTGTTATTACAAACTATTATTTTAGGTTCCTTATATTCTGATTTAATTAGCAATTCGATTTTCATTACCTCACCTCTGTAATACTTATAATAAAAAAATAGTTATACAAAATCTACCAATTTCACATAACTGGTTACTATTATATAATCTTATTTACTCGTTTTTATCAATTAAATCTCTAACTTAAAATTACTATAGAATAATATTTTATTAAAATCTTGGAATTTTATAATTAAATTCCCTAGTTAAAATCTATTGAACATATAAATTAAAAGTGTTATTATAATTTCATAAAGAAGAGCTAACTTGAAAAAAACTTTTTAAAAGTTCTGAAATATGCGTTAAGCTCCTATTTTGAACCTACACATTTGCTACGGGAGTTCGATATTTAGATAAGGAAATGTACCATCATGTGAGGCCCTTAGACGGCATTGAAGGAGATTGAGATATCTGTGAGGACACCCACCTATCGAGAGATAGGGATCAAAATTGGAGTACCGGTATTTTGGATAATTTTCTAGGAAAAGCTAAGACTATTACTTATTTTTAATGAGTAATAGTCTTTTTATAATTTCCTTCAGTTTTAAGTGAAAATATGTAAGTTTGCGTTGACTTGGAGCAAATCAAGGTCATAAGCAAACTTATATATTTAACTTTATCTTATAAAGTTAGTTCTAACTGTTTCTTCTCTTTTTGGATATTCTATCCCTGCATTTTTACCCGCTTCTATACATCTAAGAAGCCAAGCCATATTCTTCCCAAGGGTCCTCATTATTTGCATTCCTTCTTTATCTTGAAGAACTTCTTCTCTTGTATTTCCATGAACCATGTTCCAATATTGAGAAGATACAATTGGCATACAGCTAATTGTAAAATATTTATTTATTTGATCAAAAGCTGAACTTGCTCCCCCACGACGACAACTAACTATAGCTGCACCTGGCTTATTTTTAAATATACTGCCATCACTATAATAAACTCTATCTAAAAATGAAGTTAACATTCCTGAAGCTGAAGCATAATGTACAGGTGACCCATATATAAATCCATCAGCATCTTTAGCTTTGTCTAAAAATTCATTGACTATATCTTTTCTAAAACATCTTTTACTATCTCGACATGCACCACATCCAATACATCCAGCTATAGGCTTATTTCCTAACTGAAATATTTCTGTTTCAATATTTTCTTTTTCTAATTCTTTTACTACTTCTAAAAGCGCAGTATAAGTACATCCATTTAAATGTGAACTTCCATTTACTAATAATACCTTCATATATCTTACTCCTTTATTTATCTAATAGGACAAATTCCACCTTCGCACCCTTCATTTCCAATATCAAATTCAACTTCTTCTTTTTCATATTTAGATATTAATGAAGGTACAAAAGGCTTCATCGCCTTTACTCTCTTTTCATATTCTTCATTATCTATAGCTTCATATGGTAATAGTTCATAAAAACTATCATCTAGTGGTAGGAATGATACAGCAACAACTGAATCCCAATTATCCCATACCCACTGTTCAACTTCTTCCCACTCATGATTTCTAACATGAACAGTTATTGAACAGTTATGCTCAACATAGTTTTCCATAAACATTTTGTAATTTTCAAGCTGTTCTATGGCACTTACTTCATACTTAGTTTTTCCTTCTGGAGCTTTAACTGGGAATTCCACTACTTTAGTTGTACAATTTTCAATGCTTTGCCCTACCTCTGGTAATACTGGATAGCCTAATTCCTCACATACTTTAACTAACGGATCATCACTTGAGATCCTAACACGTCTTATAAAGTATGGTGAGTGTGAATAATGCACTCCACTTGATACTGTAGGTAATTGAGATAATGTACCTTCTGGTTTAATTGTAGTTACTAAAAGTGGTTCATTTTGTCCTAATTCCTTAGCATACTCTAATGCTGCATCTTTTGCTGCTTTTTTTAGCTTTCTAAGCAATTCTGCTTCTTGCTCCTTAGTAAATCTAGTTGCATTTATCATGTCTTGCCATCCAGTTAATGAGCATCCAATTAATTTATCTCTTTGCTGTACTCTATCCCAATCTGGAAGTTCAAGTTCTACACAAGTCATTCTATATCCTGCTCTTGCTGATAATCTTTGTGCTTCAAGTAATGCTTTTTCATCTAAGCTTCCATTTTCTTTAACAAAAGCAAATACATTTACAGTTGTTAAATTACATAAGCCTTGCGAATCTAATAATATTTCCCCACATGGATTAACTCCATTCATATTTGGTCTTCGCTTTTCAGCAGCTTCAGCATTTATCCAGCCTGGTTCCCCTGAATATCTCATTTTTTCTATATTCCATTTTAATCTTTCTCTAGATGGCTTTTTTGTATAATAAATTGAATTATTGCTCATTTGTCTATGAATTAAATCTTTATTAACACTCCATTTGCCATCTTCTTGCTTATATAAATTAGATTTCGCTTCTATACATTCCTCATCATTAGAATCAATTATCACCATTTCAGCAGTTCTTCTAACCCCGCCTACCACAACATTTTCTCCAATAATATTAGCAATATCTAAACAGTCTATAGGTGCAAGCTTAATATTATCTTTTTCCAATAAAAGTGATTTTCTTTTTATTACCTTATCAACTTTGTAGAACATATTTTTTAAGCTTTCATGTCCAGATGCTGTACCTCCAAAGGTTCTAAGTCTTTCACCTTTTGGTCTTACATGAGAATAATCTATAATTATTGTATTTATATTTCTATATTGACTTCTTCCAACAAGATTTAAGAAGTGCTCTAGTGCTTGAACCCAGCCTTCTTTTGAATCTCCTATTACAATTTCAGCTGAAGTATTATTATAAAAAACCAATGATGTACTATCTTCTCTAAGGATTTTAGGCTTCTCTATATAATCCTTATGAATTAATTTATAATTAGTTCTAAGTTTTGGTATCTTATTTACATCTTCTCTAAGAACTCTTACTCCAACTCCAGAACCTATCATAAGTAAATAAAATAAGTCGGTAAAAGCTTGGAAAGAATCAATTTTTTGGAATGCACAATTAAAATTACTCATTGGATATTGCTTAGAAACATTTGTATTTCCTACCCAAAAAGTTCTTCCAGATAAAAATTGTCTAAGGTTAAATACATTATCATATAGCTTTTCTGCTTCTTCCTTTGATGTTGGCACTATAGAAGTATTATATTCTACAGCTCTTCTTACAGTTTCCCACCAATACTCTCTTCTTCCTTGTTCCATAAGAAATCTGGAATATGTTCTATAATAAACAAAGTTACCTAATTGCCCCATAGGAGATGAATTGTGTTTGTATTTACTTACAAAATCATCTTTTATCATTTTATAGGCTTCTTTGCTTAAATTTTTTCTTCTTTCTTTTTCTTTTTCACTTCTATATATTATATATCTTTTTGCTACATCTTTTCTTTCACTATCCATCAATTTGAACTCTACAATATCTTGTATATCTTCAACTTCATGATATTTTTCAGGTCTAGCAGATAAATTTTTAAGTATTTCATTTGCTATTTGTTCACTTAAATTATGATCTACTCCGATTTTAGTTTCTTCCATTGCTTTTTCAATTGCCTTAACTATTTTATCCTTAGTAAAATCTACTAGGTTGCCATCTCTCTTTCTTACCTTCATATTAACACCTCATAAACATATTTAAATTAATAGTATTAGATAAATTTCATTTTTTATCCATCTATTTAATTATACTATATATTGTGTGTTTTTCCATAGTAATTTCATAAAATATACAACATCTTGTTATTGTGAAGTTAATTATTTAGTATCATCTTCTTCTTTATCTGCAAATTGACTATTGTAAAGATCTTTATAAAAACCGCCTTGCTTAATTAACTCTTCATGAGTTCCTTGCTCTATTATATTTCCATTGTTAATTACTAATATTAAATCAGCACTTTTTATTGTTGAAAGCCTATGAGCTATAACAAAACTAGTTCTACCCTTCATTATATTTCTCATGGCTTTTTGAAGTAATAATTCTAATCTAGTATCTACTGAACTTGTAGCTTCGTCTAAAATTAATATAGCTGGATCTTTAAGTATTGCCCTAGCTATAGTTAAAAGTTGTTTTTCCCCTTGAGATATATTTGAGGCCTCTTCATTTAAAATCATATTATATCCATCTGGTAAGGTCTTAATAAAGTGATGAACATTTGCAATCTTAGCTGCTTCTATTATTTCTTCTTTTGATGCACCAAATCTACCATATTCAATATTATCATAAATACTTCCATTAAATAACCAAGTATCTTGAAGAACCATACCAAAAACAGACCTTAAATCTTCACGTTTCATATCTTTTATATCTACACCATCAATTTTAATTGAACCACCTTGAATTTCATAAAATCTCATTAAAAGGTTAATTAAAGTAGTTTTACCTGCTCCAGTTGGTCCAACTATAGCTACCATTTGACCACTTTTAATCTCTGCACTTAGATCTTCTATTAATATCTTATCTTCATTGTAACCAAACTTTACATGTTCAAAACTTACATTTCCCTTTGGATTTTCAAGTTTATTTGTATTATTTGAAACTTTCACCTCTTCTTCTTCCTCTAAAAATTCAATTACCCTATGAGCTGCAGCCACCGCTGATTGTATTGCTGATGATAATTGAGTTACTTGAGATAAAGGTTGATTTATTTGCCAAATATAACGTATAAATGCTTGAAGATTACCAACAGTTATACCTCCTGATATTACTGTTATAGCACCTACAACACCTATTGCTGCTATTCCTAAATAGCTAACAAGACTTACTAAAGGCGACATGATACTTGATATAAATTGAGCTTTAAAGCCTGCTGCACACAATTCTTCATTTGCTTCTATAAAATCACTTAATGAATCTTCTTCTTTGCCATATAACTTTATTTCATTAAAGCCAGTATACATTTCTTGAACTCTTCCATTAAGTCTTCCTAAAGCTGCTTGTTGCTTATTAAATAACCCTTGTGATTTTTTTACTATTATATTAGTAATTAAAATACTTAATGGTATTATTAGAGTTGCTAATATTGCAAGTTTAACATTAATTGAGTACATCATTATAAGAGCTAAGCTTAGTGATAAAATAGCATTTATTACTTGAATAAAGCTTTGCTGTAATGCATTTGAAATAGTATCAACATCATTTGTAATTCTACTTAGCACATCACCATAACTATGACTATCAAAATATCTTATAGGAAGTCTACTTATTTTTCTTTGAACTTCATTTCTAATATCTCTCATAGTATTTTGAATTGCATTTGTTAATAAAAAGCTTGCTATAAAAGTTGAGCCAGCACTTCCTATATAAATCAGAAATAGCAATATTAATACTTTAATTATATAATTAAAGTTAACTGAAGCCCCAGTAACTCCTTTTACCATGGCTTCAACATCTTTAATTAATTGAGTAATTATTAATCCTTCAGTTCTTGGTGCTATTGCTACAAAAACTGCTGATGAAATTATAAATAAAATAGCTCCAAGGAAAGACCATTTATACTTATTAACAAAAGGAGAAATCTTTTTTACTACTAATTTAAATTTATTCATTATGCTAACTCCTCCTCTGTAAGTTGTGATATTGCAATTTCATGGTATATTTCACAATTTTTTAAAAGTTCCTTATGATTACCTATTCCTACAACTTCTCCTTCATTTAATACGATAATTTTGTCAGCATCCATTATAGAACCTATTCTTTGAGCCACTATTAATACTACCGAATCTCTTGTCTCAGCTTTAAGCCTTTTTCTTAAAACTGCATCTGTTTTAAAATCTAAAGCTGAAAAACTATCATCAAAAATATATATTTCTGGCTTTCTGACTATAGCTCTAGCTATTGAAAGTCTTTGCTTTTGTCCCCCTGATACATTTGATCCACCTTCACTTATTAGTTCATCAAACTTCTTAGGTTTACTAGAAATAAAATCATATGCTTGAGCAACTTTAGCTGAATATTCTATTTCTCCAGTTTTTGCATTCTTCTTACCAAACCTTATATTACTTGCAATACTACCTGTAAACAAAAGATTTTTCTGCGGAATGAAACCTATCTTTTTACGTAGAGCCTTTAAATCATATTCTCTTACATCTATTCCGTCTATTTTTATACTACCTTTAGTAACATCATAAAATCTTGGTATTAAATTAATCAATGTACTTTTACCACTACCTGTACTTCCTATAAAAGCAATGGTTTCTCCCTTTTCAGCTTTAAAGGATATATCTTTAAGAACAGGTACTTCTCCATTTGGATAAGTAAATGATACATTATCAAATTCAATAACGCCTTTTATTTCTGTTTCCTTAATACCATTTTCAGGATTTTTTATTATAGGATTTTCATTTAAAATCTCGGTGATTCTATTAGCAGATACTTGTGCTTTAGGATACATAACAAATACCATTGAAAACAGCATAATAGAAAACATTGCATGGAATAAATACTCTATAAAAGCCACTAATTGACCAACTTGAAGTGCTCCTATATTTATCATCTTACTTGAAACCCAAAATATAACAATAATTGCTATGTTAAGTAAGAAAAAGAAGGTAGGCTGAGAAACTGCCATAAGCTTATTTAACTTTTTAGATGTATCTGCATATAAATCATTAGTTTTCTCAAATCTTTTTCCTTCATATTTATCATTTCCAAAAGCTCTAATTACCCTTATTCCTGTTAGATTTTCTCTAGAAATTCTATTTAGTTTATCTAACCTCTCTTGTAATTTTTCTGATAAAGGTTCTGAAGTTTTTACTATTACTACAACGCCTAAAATTATAAATGGAATTACTACAGCTAAAATCAAAGATAATGATAAACTGGTTCTAAGTATCATTATTAAACTTACAGTAAACATTACAGGTGTAAGTAAAGCTGTTCTTAAAAGTGTATTAGTAAACTGTAAAAGAACAAAAGCATCATTTGTAGTTCTTGTTATAAGTGATGATACTCCAAATTTATCATATTCTGTATGCGAAAATTCCTGTGCTTTTTTAAATATATCATTTCTTATATCTCTAGTAATCCCTGTTGAAATCCTAGATGAGCAATATCCTAATAATATTATTCCAATAACTCCAATTATAGATATAAATGCTATTATTAATCCCATTCTTTTTATATAATTAATATCATTATTTATTATTCCATTGTCTATAACCTTAGCCATAATAGTAGGAATTCCAAGCTCTACTAAGGCAAATCCAAATACTGATATTATGTTTAAAATAATAAATGGTTTATAATTTTTTAAATATTTTAGTATTAATTTCATTACTTAATTTCACTTCCCTTCTTTAATTGAATCAATATAAAATAAAAATGTAATTTCTTCATTAATAACATTTTAATTATCTTATAATAATTAATTCAAATTATCACAACATTCTATCATAACTTATGTTAAAAATCTATGTTTTACAAATATTATAAACCATAGAGATATGTAATTTTTTTGTTCATTAATTTAAAATTAATCCAACTTAAAATGTCTATACTTAAAGATTGGAAATAACATTATAGGCCTTTTATCCTTATTGCAATTTATTCCCCCCTTTGATAAACTAAATTTATGATTATGGAAGGGGGCTATTTATTGTTAGATTCTATTGACAATGAGGTTTTAAGTAATCTCACTAAAAGTGAATTATCAATATTACAATATATCGATAATAATGCATCTAAAGTTTTGAATATGAGTATTCATGAATTATCTGAGAATGTATTTTCATCAACAGCTACAATTTTACGTTTATGTAAAAAACTAAGTTTTAGTGGATATTCGGAATTAAAATTTGTATTAAAAAATAACCTTGCTTCTAAGAAGACTTTAAATAGCAATCCTTTATCTGATGAAAACATACTATTAGATTTATACTCTCAAGTTGAAAATACTGGCAGGCTTCTAAATACTAAGAATATAGAATCGGTAATAAGTTATCTCTTAAGTGATAAAAAAATCCATTTATTTTCTACTGGAATAACAAACGTAATTTCTGAATATATGCAAAGATATCTCTTAGCAGTTGATAGATCTGTAATCTTATATAAGACAGATAAATTAACTTTAGATTCTTCTATTAGTTTTACTAAAAATGATGTTTTACTTTTAGTAAGCGTTACTGGAAATGAACCCTCTATATTAAAAATTGCTAGACTTGCTCAAAGTAATAACGTTCCTATTATAGCTATAGTGCCTCTTACAAGTAGTCCATTATCGCAAATAGCTGATATTAATCTATACTTTTATTCAAAAGAACGTTCTTTTTCTAATTATGATATATCAAATAGAATTTCTATATTTTATATAGTTGATATGTTATTAGAGTATTATTTCTATCATTTAAGTAGTTCTAAAAGTAATAATAATATTTAAAGAAAGGCGAGATAAAGTGCTTAATAATTTTGATTCTGAGGCTGTTAAATCTTTAACTTCAAATGAGGATATTATATTACAATATATTATTTCCCATAAGGATGAAGTTATAAAAATGAATATTAATCAATTAGCACAAAATACTTATGTATCTACTGCGACTATCTCTCGTTTATGCCATAAATTAAACTTAAAAGGATTTAGTGATTTAAAATTCAAATTAAAATCTGATAATTTACATAAAAATGATTTATTATCTAATAATACATTAAATAATAAATCTTCTGAAATAAATGATATAATTCCAAGTAGCCTTAAAAGATTAAAGAACACTGTTGAGAAACTCAATGTAGAGGATTTAAATTATATAGTAAATTGCCTATGTAGTGATAAAAATATTCATATTTTTGCTAGAGGACTTACACAAATGCCTCTAGAGTATTTTTCTAATACCTTATTATCATTAAATAGATTTTGTACATTTTATATTGATCCACCTCTTATTTATCGTTCTGCTTCTCGTATGACTTCAAATGATATTATGATTATCGGTAGCTCTGGCGGATCTACAATACCAATTATAAAGACAGCAGCCTTAAGTAAGTCTAATTCTGCTACTGTAATTGCAATCACCTCTGATCCTTCTAGTGAATTAGCTAGTATAGCTGATATAACTTTATATGGTGAAATTGAAAGGAAGAACTTTTTTGAAATAGATATTAATTCAAGATTACCAATTCAATTCATTATAGAAGCTATTTTAGAACTTTATATTAACAAATTAAAAACTAACAATTTTTTATAATTATTAGTTTATAAATAAAAATCCACCAGCTTAGCTGGTGGTTTTGCATTTTCG
>JAQCTH010000085.1 GCA_027686065.1 Clostridiaceae bacterium AF10-41 | reverse complement strand
CATTTATAGAGTTTACTGGAAAATATAATAATTTTGAAATGAAACATATTTATGAAGTTATTGATTTATCTAGAAATACTACTAATAAAAAGGTATCTTTACCAAATGAAATAATAGCTGAAAATATATATGGAGATATATTCTTAAAAAATAAGGAGTATATTAATAAGGAAAATAAAAATGAAGAGGTTATAGTAAATAAAGGTCAATTAAAAAGTTTTTCTTGTGAATATAGTCAATATAAGATTGATTTTGAATTTACAAAGAATAAAAATAATATAGAATTTTCTAATAATGTATTAATAAAATATTTCGATTATGATAATATAGAAGAAAGGTTGATTATCAGAAAAAGAGAAAATGGGGATAGAATCATTCCTTTAGGTATGAAGGGAAGTAAAAAGCTTAAAGATATCTTTATTGATTTAAAGATACCAGTGGAAAAAAGAGATGAAATTCCTATTTTATGTTTTGATGATGAAGTAGCTTGGATAGTAGGATATAAGGTTTCAGAAAAATTTAAAATAACAAAACAAACCCAAAATGTAATAAAAATTACTTTTACTAGAAAGGAATAAAAGGATGATAAGGGACATAAAAGAAATATTACTTACTGAAGATCAAATCTCAAAAAAAGTTAAGGAATTAGGAAATAAAATAAGTGAAGATTATAAAGATAAGAATTTACTTGTTGTAGGTATTTTAAAGGGTTCAGTATTGTTTGCATCTGATCTTATAAAAAGCATAACAATACCATGTGAAATAGATTTTATGGCAGTGTCTAGTTATGGAAGTTCTACAGAAACTTCAGGGGTAGTTAGAATACTAAAAGATCTAGATCATAGTATCGAAGGAAAAGATATAATTATTGTAGAAGATATAATAGATAGTGGAGTAACATTAGACTATTTATTAAAATATTTAAAAACTAGAAAGGCGAATAGTATAGAGATAATAACTTTATTGACTAAGCCATCTAGGAGAAAAGTAGATATAGAAGTTAAATATTGTGGGTTTGAAGTTCCAGATGAATTCTTAGTAGGATATGGATTAGACTATTCAGAAAGATATAGAAACTTACCTTATGTAGGTATATTAAGTGAAGAGGTATATAAAAATTAAAAAATATATAAATGCAATATAATAAAACTAGAAGAAAGGGGGGCCTTGAATGAAAAAATATTCAAGTGCAACGGTATGGATATTTGTTATTTTGATACTTTTCTTATCTGCGACATTCTTATGGAATAGCGGTAAGATGGCAGATGAGATATCATACAGTGATTTTCAACAAAAATGGGTTAATGATGAGATAGAAAGTATTATGGTTCATCCAGACAAGATGCTTATTTCAGGCAAAACAAGAGATAGCAAGCAATTTAATACTTATGCACCTAGTGAAATGGTGCAAATGTTAATGAATCAAGCTCCTAAAGATGATATAAGGGTGGATTTTAAACAACCATCAAATAGTAGTATATGGATAAGTATAATTCCAACATTAATGATATTAGTATTATTCTTTATATTCTTCTTTATGATGTCACAGCAATCACAAGGTGGTGGCGGTGGTAGAGGTGTTATGAATTTTGGAAAAAGTAGAGCTAAAATAATGCCTCCAGATGCCAAAAGAGTTACTTTCGATGATGTAGCTGGGGCTGATGAAGAAAAGCAAGAATTAGAAGAAATAGTAGACTTTTTAAAACAACCATCGAGATATACGGAGATGGGAGCTAGAATTCCTAAGGGAGTTTTACTAGTGGGACCTCCGGGAACAGGTAAAACTTTATTAGCAAAAGCTATAGCAGGTGAAGCTGGTGTTCCTTTTTATAGTATATCAGGATCAGATTTCGTTGAAATGTTTGTTGGAGTTGGTGCATCAAGAGTTAGAGACTTATTTGAACAAGCAAAAAAGAGTGCACCGTCACTTGTGTTTATTGATGAAATAGATGCGGTTGGTAGACAAAGAGGTGCAGGCCTAGGTGGAGGCCATGATGAAAGAGAACAAACATTAAATCAATTACTAGTTGAAATGGATGGTTTTGGCGCAAATGAAGGAATAATAATGATAGCAGCAACAAATAGACCAGACATACTAGATCCAGCCTTATTAAGACCAGGTAGATTCGATAGACAAATAGTAGTTGGAGCTCCTGATGTTAAGGGTAGAGAAGAAATATTAAAGGTTCACACTAAGAAAAAACCTTTATCAGAAGACGTAGAATTAAAAGTCTTAGCAAAGAGAACTCCAGGATTTAGTGGAGCTGATTTGGAAAATTTAGCAAATGAAGCAGCGTTATTAGCTGTAAGGAAAAATGAAAAATTAATAGGAATGCAAGAGTTTGAAGAAGCTATAACTAGAGTGATAGCAGGACCAGAGAAGAAAAGTAGAGCAATCAATGAACATGATAGAAAATTAACTGCCTACCATGAAGCTGGTCATGCGGTTGTAATGAAACTTTTAGAACATGCAGATCCAGTTCATGAAATAAGTATAATACCAAGAGGTATGGCAGGTGGATACACAATGCATTTACCTAAAGAAGATAGATCGTATACATCAAGAGATAAATTGAAAGATGATATGGTTGGACTACTTGGTGGTAGATTAGCAGAAAAAATTATATTATCAGATATAAGTACTGGTGCGAAAAATGATATTGATAGAGCGAGTGCTATTGCAAGGGCTATGGTAATGGAATATGGAATGAGTGAGAAGCTTGGAACTATCTCTTATGGTGGAGATAATAATGAAGTATTCTTAGGACGAAATTTAGGACATAGCAGAAACTTTAGTGAAGAAATTGCAGCTGAAATAGATAAAGAAGTTAAGAGATTTATCAATGAAGCTTATGAAAGAGCGGAAAACTTATTAAGTCAAAATATTGATAAGTTGCATGCTGTAGCATTAACATTATTAGAAAAAGAAAAGATTGATGGCGAAGAATTTGAAAGAATTTTTAATGCAAGCTAAAGAATATTAAAGGAGTAGTCATTTGGCTACTTCTTTTTTACTCTATATAAGATTTAAAAGGCACAAAAAACACGTATATTAATATTGATGAAACTTTGATAAATTGAAAAAAATATAAATATAACGAAAAATAATTATTTAAAACAAATAATCATTCGAAAGTTTGTTTTAATGTACGAAATTAGATGATATAATTTATGTATAAAATAAGAATATATTATATTAAAAGGTAGGGTGTACAATATGAAGAGTGATATACAAATAGCTCAAGAAGTAAAAATGGAGCATATAAATAAGATAGCAGAAAAATTAAATTTATCAGAAGATTATATAGAACAATATGGAAAATATAAATGTAAATTATCATTAGAAATATTTGAAAAAAATAAAGAAAAGAAAAATGGGAAATTAGTATTGGTAACTGCCATAAATCCAACTCCTGCCGGTGAAGGGAAATCAACTGTAACTGTTGGATTGGGTCAGGCTTTGTGTAAAATGGGAAAAAATGCAGTGATAGCATTAAGGGAACCATCTCTTGGTCCTGTATTCGGAATAAAGGGAGGGGCTGCAGGTGGAGGATACTCCCAAGTTGTTCCTATGGAAGATATAAATCTACATTTTACAGGAGATATGCATGCAATAACAAGTGCTAACAATTTACTAGCAGCAGCAATAGACAATCATATACATCAAGGAAATAACCTAAGAATTGATTCAAGAAGAATAATATTTAAAAGAGTTATAGACATGAATGATAGAGCACTTAGAAATATTGTTGTAGGACTAGGTGGAAAACTTAATGGATTTTTAAGAGAAGATGGATTCATGATAACAGTAGCATCAGAAATAATGGCTATATTATGTTTAGCAGATAGTCTATCAGATCTTAAAGAAAGAATGGGAAGAATTCTAATTGCTTATGATTTAGATGGTAATCCAATATATGCAAAACAATTAGATATACAAGGTGCAATGGCTCTACTTATGAAAGACGCCATAAAGCCTAATTTAGTTCAAACTTTAGAAAATACTCCTGCTATAATACATGGAGGGCCTTTTGCTAATATAGCTCATGGATGTAACTCTATAATAGCAACTAAGATGGCATTAAAATTAGGCGATATAGTTGTAACAGAAGCTGGATTTGGAGCAGACTTAGGAGCTGAAAAGTTTTTAAATATAAAATGTAGATATGGAAATTTAGATCCTAATTGTGTAGTTATAGTTGCAACTGTAAGAGCGTTAAAAAATCATGGAGGAGTAGGTAAAGAAAATCTAAATATTCCAAATGTAGATGCTTTATCTAAAGGAATCAGTAATTTAGATAAGCAAATTGAAAACATTAAGAAGTTTAATGTCCCTGTAGTTGTTGCTATAAATAAATTTGTTACAGATAGTTCAGAAGAAATAGAGTTCATTAAAAATTATTGTAATAAACTTGGTGTGAAAGTAGCTTTATCAGAAGTTTGGGAAAAAGGTGGAGATGGAGGAAGAGAGCTTGGAGAAGTAGTTTGTGATATATTAGAAAACGAAGAGTCTAATTTCAAGACTATTTATGATATAGAAAGTAGTATAGAAAGTAAAATATCAACTATAGCAAAAGAGATTTATGGAGCTAAAGGAATTGTTATTACCCCTAATGCAAAGAAGCAAATACAAGAATTAGAGAAGTTTGGTTTAGATAAGTTACCTATTTGTATGGCAAAAACGCAATACTCTCTTTCAGATAATCCGGCAATGATAGGAAGGCCGGAAAATTTTGATATAACAGTGAAGGAAGTAAGAGTATCTAATGGAGCTGGATTTATAGTAGTGTTAAATGGTGACGTAATGACTATGCCAGGACTACCAAAGGTACCAGCAGCAAATAAAATGGATATATTAGATAATGGAGAAATAATTGGATTATTTTAATATATAAAATTTACAACCCTTGACAAATGCGTAGTAATTGTTAAAATTAAATTGTTAAATTTATTGTGATTATATTTATTTGAATAAAGGCAGCTTTCGAAGCTGCTTTTAATTGTATTAAGGTGGTGCCAATATGATTTTAGTGGTAGATGTAGGGAATACAAATATAGTTTTGGGGGTATATAAAGATTCTGAAATTATTTCTAGTTGGAGAATATCTACTGATGCAAAAAAAACATCGGATGAATATTCTATTCAATTTATGCAACTTTTTATTCAAAGCAATTTGAAACCAGATGATATAAAAGGAATAATAATTTCATCAGTTGTTCCTAATATAATGCATTCATTAGAAAATATGATAAAAAAAATTTTTGGAATTAATCCTTTAATTGTTGGACCGGGAGTTAAAACTGGAATAAATATTAAATATGATAATCCAAAAGAAGTTGGAGCCGATAGGATTGTAAATGCAGTAGCAGCGCATGAAAAATATAGAAAAGATCTTATAATAATAGATTTTGGAACAGCAACTACATTTTGTGCTTTAACTAAAGATGCAAACTATCTTGGTGGATGTATTACTCCAGGAATAAGAATATCCTCTGATGCATTATTTGATAGAGCCGCAAAACTACCAAGAGTAGAATTAGAAGTGCCTAAAAATATAATATGTAAAAATACCGTATCTAGTATGCAAGCTGGTATAATTTATGGATATATAGGTCAGGTAGAGTATATAGTAAATAAAATAAAAAAAGAAATGAGAGATCTTGGAGCAGCAGAAGCTTTAGTTATAGCAACAGGGGGCCTAGCTAATTTAATAGCTAATGAAACTAACTTTATAGATAAAGTAGATTCTAGTTTAACATTAGAGGGGTTAAGAATAATATACGAAAAAAATAAGGAGTAGTATACTATGAAAATTAAAAACCTAGAATTTAGCAATAATGTTTTTCTAGCGCCTATGGCAGGAGTAACAGATATAGCTTTTAGAGGTCTATGCAAAGAAATGGGATGTGGACTAGTTTATACGGAAATGGTAAGTGCAAAAGCACTTTATTACGGAAATGAGAACACAAAAACCTTACTTAGGATAGCTGATGAAGAAATGCCTGTTGCAGCTCAGATATTTGGGAATGATCCTAAAATAATGGCAGAAGTGGTACAAAGATATTTTAATGAAAGAGAAGATATTTGTATAGTAGATATAAATATGGGATGTCCTGTAAATAAAATCACTAAAAATGGAGAGGGTTCAGCCTTATTAAAACATCCAGAATTAGCTGCTAAAATAGTAAGAGAAATAAAAAAAGTGTCATCAAAACCAGTAACAGTTAAGTTTAGAAAAGGATGGGATGAGGGTAATATTAATGCTGTTGATTTTGCTAAAGGCCTAGAAGATGCTGGAGCTGATGCTATTGCTATTCATGGAAGAACAAAAGAACAAATGTATGAAGGAAAAGCGGATTGGGATATAATAAGGGAAGTTAAGGAATCTGTATTAATACCAGTAATAGGTAATGGGGATGTATTTACAGCAGAGGATGCACTTAAACTAAAAAATAAAACTAATTGCGATGGAATCATGGTTGCGAGAGGTAGTATGGGAAATCCTTGGATATTCAAGCAAATAGAGAATAAGTTAAATGGAATAGATCCTGTAGAAATAACTTATATAGATAAAATAGAAATGTGTTTAAGACACTATGAATTATCAATAAAATATGGCGGAGAAAAAAAAGCTGTACGTGAAATGAGAAAGCATGCATCCTGGTATCTTAAGGGATTGCCAAAAAGTAATGACATAAGAGGGGTTATGAATACGTTAGATGAAAGTAAGGAAGTATTTGACTTATTGAATGCTTATAAAGAAGAGCTAAAAAATAAATAGGTGTTTAATTAATATATTGAATAATTAATATATTGGAGAATAAATATATTAAAAACGAGAATAATATATATCTATTAAACCTATAAGGCTCACAAAGCCTTTTGGAAACATTACTTAGTTGACAGAAGATATATGCTGATTTATAATGTTTTAAATGATTTGGAGAATATCAGACCTAGTGTTAGGTATTTAAATAAAATAGTAGTAAATTTGAAGGGGAGAAAATCATGAGTGAAGCAAAAAAATTTTTAATGACATATGAAGGTGTAAAGAAATTAGAAGATGAATTAGAATTTCTAAAAACTGTTAAAAGAAAAGATATAACTGAAAAAATAAAAGTTGCATTAGGATATGGAGATTTAAGTGAGAATTCTGAATATGATGAAGCGAAAAATGAGCAGGCTTTCACAGAAGGAAGAATTATACAATTGGAAAATATGCTGAAAAATGCTGTGGTTGTTGATGAATCAGAAATACCAACAGATATAGTAGCAGTAGGTGCAATAGTTAAGGTTAAGGATTATGAATTTGATGAAGAAGTTGAATATTCAATAGTAGGTTCAGCAGAAGCAGATCCTATGAATTTTAAAATATCAAATGAATCACCAGTAGGAGCAGCATTACTAGGTAAAAAAGTAGGAGAAATAGTTGAAGTTTTAGTACCTAGTGGAGTTAATAAGTTTGAAGTATTAGGAATAAGAAGAGAGTAAACGGAGGGATATTAATGTCAACTGAGGAAATGAATATACAAGAGTTAGAATCTCAGTTTAGTGAGCAAGAAGCATTAAGAAGAGAGAAGTTAGTAGAATTACAAGGCCAAGGAAAGGATCCATTTGACGTTTATAAAGTTGAAAGAACTCATATGTCAGAGGATGTAAAAAATAATTTTGAAAGTTTATCAGGAACTGTAGTTACAGTTGCTGGAAGAATTATGTCTAAAAGAGGTCAAGGTAAAGTTGTATTCTCAGATGTTCAGGATAGAGATGGAAAAATTCAATTATTCATAAAGATTGATGAAGTAGGAGAAGAGGCTTTAAAATCATATAAATCATATGATTTAGGTGACTGGGTTGTAGCAACAGGAGAAGTTTTTAAAACTAAAACAGGAGAAGTTTCAGTTAAAGTTAAAAGCTTTGAATTAATATGTAAGTCTTTAAAACCACTTCCAGAAAAGTGGCATGGATTAAAGGATCCAGATTTAAGATATAGACAAAGAGAAGTTGATATGATTTCTAATCCTGAAGTTAAGAGTAACTTTATAAAAAGAGCTTCTATACTAAGAGGAATTAGAGAATTCTTAGATAATAGAGGTTTTATAGAATTAGAAACTCCAATGCTTGCACCAATAGCAGGAGGAGCTTCAGCAAGACCATTCGTAACACATCATAATACATTAGATATTGACATGTACTTAAGAATAGCTCCTGAATTATACTTAAAGAGAGCTATAGTTGCAGGACTTGAAAGAGTATATGATATGGGTAGAACTTTTAGAAATGAAGGTATGTCAGTAAGACATAATCCAGAATTTACTATGATTGAATTATATCAAGCTTTTGCTGATTATAATGATATGATGGAAATAACAGAAAATATGATAGCTGAAGTTTGCAAAAAAGTTAATGGAAGTACTAAGGTTATGTACCAAGGAACTGAAATAGACTTTGCACCACCATGGAGAAGAATAACTATGGTTGATGCAGTTAAGGAATATGCAGATGTAGATTTTAATTCCATAAATTCTGATGAAGAAGCACAAGCTATAGCAAAAGAAAAACACTTAGAATTTAAAAAAGATATAAAGCACGTAACAAAGGGGGAAGTTTTAAATCTTTTATTTGAAGAATATTCAGAACAACACATGATACAACCAACATTTGTTTGTGACTACCCTGTTGAAATATCACCTCTAACTAAGAAGAAGAGAGGAAATGATATGTTTACAGAAAGATTTGAAGGATTTGTATTCGGAAGAGAACTTTGTAATGCATATTCAGAACTTAATGATCCAATAGTTCAAAGAGAAAGATTTAATCAACAAGAAAAAGAAAGAGAGCTTGGAGATGACGAAGCATACATGATAGATGAAGAATTCATGAGTGCTTTAGAAACAGGCATGCCTCCAACAGGTGGACTTGGAATAGGAATAGATAGACTTATAATGTTCTTAACAGATTCAGCATCAATAAGAGATATTATAATGTTCCCAACAATGAAACCAGTTAAATAAAAGTTATGATAAAATTTTAAATTAATAATTAATAATTTTAAATTAACAATTAACAATTAGGGATATTTTTATATTTAAAATTTCTTAGGTATTCATTCTTAAATTGTTAATTGTTAATTGTTTTACTTAATAAATTAATTGAAGAATTAATTTAAAAAACTTTTTTGATAAAAACACTTGCAATATTAATAAAAATTGATATAATAACTAATGTAGCAAATATTCCGCGATAGCTCAATGGTGGAGCACTCGGCTGTTAACCGATAGGTTGGAGGTTCGAATCCTCTCCACGGAGCCATTTAAAAAGGTTTTTATAAGTATGGAGTAATCTATATTTATAAAAACCTTTTTATTTTTCACTTGACATATATAATGCTTTTGGTAAAATTAATATATAATTTAATAAATACAGTGAGAAAGAAGAGTAAGTTTAAATTTCTTTTAGAGAGGCGATGCATGGTGAAAATCGTTATTAATTTATACTGAAGGGCGCTTTTGAGTATTAATCAATGAGAAAGTTGGGCTAAAGCCAAGAAGGGTGGAACCGCGGAAGTTAAATTTCGTCCCTTTAGGTATTTAAGGCCTTTTTTATTTATAAAAAAATTGGAGGTATTAAAATGGCAGTAGAAAAAACTATGGATAAAGTTGTTGCTCTTTGTAAAAATAGAGGATTTGTATTTCCAGGCTCAGAAATATATGGAGGCTTGGCAAATTCATGGGATTATGGTCCTCTAGGAGTTGAGTTCAAAAATAATGTTAAAAAAGCATGGTGGAAAAAATTTGTTCAAGAAAGTCCTTATAACGTTGGAGTAGATTGTGCTATATTAATGAATCCAGAAGTTTGGGTTGCATCAGGTCATGTTGGAGGATTTTCAGATCCACTAATGGATTGTAAAGAGTGTAAGGCTAGGTTTAGAGCAGATAAAATAGTAGAAGATCATATGACTGAAAATGGAGCAGAAGTTGCAAGTGCAGATGGATGGTCTAATGAGCAATTAAAGGAATATATAGAAAAGAATAAGATTGTATGTCCTAAGTGCGGTAAGTTAAATTATACAGATATAAGAAAGTTTAATCTAATGTTTAAAACATTCCAAGGAATAACAGAGGATTCTGCAAGCACAATATATTTAAGACCAGAAACAGCTCAAGGTATATTTGTAAACTTTAAATCTGTACAAAGAACTTCAAGAAAAAAAGTTCCTTTTGGAATTGCACAAATAGGAAAATCCTTTAGAAATGAAATAACACCAGGAAACTTTACTTTTAGAACTAGAGAATTTGAACAAATGGAATTAGAATTTTTCTGTAAGCCAGGAACAGACTTAGAATGGTTTAAGTATTGGAAGGATTATTGTTGGAATTTCTTATTGGGATTAGGCGTGAAACAAGATAGCTTAAGAATGAGAGATCATGGAGAAGAAGAATTATCGTTTTATTCAAATGCAACATCAGATATAGAATACTTATTCCCATTTGGTTGGGGAGAATTATGGGGCATAGCAGATAGAACAGACTATGACTTAACGAAACATCAAGAACATTCAGGTCAAGATATGAATTATTTAGATCCGGCTACTAATGAAAAGTATGTTCCTTATGTTATAGAACCATCCTTAGGTGCAGATAGAGTTGCATTAGCCTTTTTAGTAGATGCTTATGATGAAGAAGAATTAGAAGGTGGAGATGTTAGAACAGTTATGCATTTACATCCGGCATTAGCACCATATAAGGCAGCTATTTTACCACTTTCAAAAAAGCTTTCTGAAAAGGCATTAGATGTATATTCAGATTTAAGCAAAAAGTTTAACTTAGAATATGATGAGGCTGGAAGTATAGGTAAGAGATATAGAAGACAAGATGAAATAGGAACTCCATTCTGTATAACAATAGACTTTGATACATTAGAAGATAATGCAGTTACTATTAGAAATAGAGATACTATGGAACAAGAAAGAGTTAAAATAGAAGATTTAGAAGCTTATATAGAAAAAAGCTTAGAATTCTAATAATAAGAAGAAGCAGAATGTCACATATTCTGCTCTTTTTTGTGTTTAATAAATTTAAATGTTATAATTAGAAAGAATTGGGACAGACTTAATAAGGTGAACTTATTCATTTTAATATATTATAGAATGAGTTACGTAGTAGAAAATATTTCATATAATATTTTATATATAATTCTGGAGGAAGATTATGAAGAAGCAATTTGGTGAATTTAAAGAGTTTATAAAGGGCAAAAAAGTTGCAGTGGTTGGTATTGGAGTTAGTAATATACCTCTTATAAAATTTCTAGTTAAGCTTGAAGCAAATGTAACTGCATTTGATAAGAAAAATAGAGAGGATCTAGGAGATATAGCCGTAGAATTTGATGCGTTATCAGTTTCTTTAGAATTAGGCGAAAAATACTTAGATAATTTATTGGGATTCGATGTAGTTTTTAAGACTCCTTCCATGAGGATAGATTGTGATGCTTTAGTGAAAGCAAAAAAAGAAGGTGCATATATAACCTCTGAGATGGAGGAGTTCGTTAGATATTGCAAGGGAAAAGTTTATGGAGTAACAGGAAGTGATGGGAAAACAACGACAACAACAATTATATCTAAGCTTTTAAAAGAAGCTGGATATAAAACTTGGGTTGGAGGGAATATAGGAACTCCATTATTTTCAAATATAGAAGAAATAAAAGAAAATGATAAAGTTGTTTTAGAATTATCTAGTTTTCAACTTATGACTATGAATAGTCCAGTAGATGTTGCAGTTGTAACAAATCTTGCACCAAATCATTTAGATATGCATTTAGATATGCAAGAATATATAGATGCAAAGAAAAATATATTCTTATATCAAGAAAAAAATGGATTATTGATTTTAAATAGAGAAAATGAAATAACTCATGGATTTATTTCAGAAGCTAAGGGAGAAGTAAGAGAATTCAGCTCGAAAATAGAGATTAAGGATGGAGCATATTTAAAAGATAATATATTATACCTAAATAATGAAGAAGTATGTAATAAAGAAGATATAGCTATTAAGGGAATTCATAATATAGAAAATTATTTAGCTGCATTTTTAGCTACCAAAGAGGATGTTTCATTAAAAGTAATGAAAAAAGTGGCGGAAACATTTGTGGGAGTTGAACATAGATGTGAACTAGTAAGAGAACTTAATAGAGTTAAGTATTATAATGACTCTATTGCTTCAAGTCCAACAAGAACATTAGCAGGATTGTTAGCTTTTGAGAAAAAGGTTATCTTAATAGCAGGGGGATATGATAAGCATATACCATTTGAACCACTAGCAGATGAAGGATATCCTTATATAAAAGAACTTATACTTCTTGGAAATACAAAAAATAAAATAAAAAGTACTTTTGAAAAGCTTAAAGAAGAAAAAGGAATTGAGATTTCTATAAGTATGGTAGATACATTAGAAGAAGCAGTTTTAAAAGCTAAAGAGTTAGCTAAAGAAGGGGACATAGTTACTTTATCACCCGCTTGTGCATCTTTTGATATGTTTCCTAATTTCATGATTAGAGGAAATAAATTTAAAGAAATTGTAAATAAATTAAAATAATAAAAGGCCATATGGCCTTTTATTATTTTAATTTATATTAATAAACTTAACTTCATTTATATTGGAGGAAGCTTCTATAAAGATTCCTTTATCAGTAGGAAAAAATTCATTTGTAGAATCTTCAAATATTTCAGTAAATGTGTAGTCATTATTTTCTTTGTTTTTTGTAAGTTGGCAAATTGTATTAGCACTAGCATTATTAATAAAATAAATTTTTTCATCACTTTGCTTTAATTTACTAGCATCTACATTTAGTATCTTTTTTGATTCGTTATTTAAAATATTAAAAGAATACAATGTATTATTATCAGAACTATTTACAAATAAAATTTCATTATTATAAGTAACGAAACTATCTACAGAGTCATCCGTTAATTTAAAGTTAGAACTTCCATCTATTTTTAAACAATATAGTTTTGAATTATCATCTAGATTCCTATAAAATATTAAATTATTATTTATAATGAAGTTTCCAACTTTAGAAGTTGATAACAATGATTTAGAATTAGATTTAACATCATATGAATATATATTTTGAGTGTTTGAATCTATATAATATAGATTTTCCTTCAAATAAATTAGTCCCTTAGGATGGTCGTTATTAAGTTTTGTCACAGTATTCTTTTGATAATCCAACTTAAATAATCCTCTGTCTTTAGAAATTGATGAGAAATAAATTATATCATTATTTGAAATAAGATAATCTACAGAGTAATCGAAGGTATCTGTTATTGATTTCTGAGAAATTATAGTACTGCTTTTAGCAAGTTCAGATACTGATAACTTGTTATTATTATTAGGATCAGGGAAAAACAATAAATTTCCTAAATATATATATTTATAATTAGTAAGAGTTTTTCCAGAAAGGGTTATTTTGTTATTTGTTGTTATATTCTCTTTGTAAGACGTTGAAAGTGTGTGATTCTTTGTAGTAGAATCTGATTCCTGTATCTTACTACTACATCCTGTTAAAAAAAATGTTGATATAATTAAAAAAGAAAAAAATTTCCTTAGCATAGTATCCTCCAAAATTTTAATAATAAATATTTTATAATAATATCTTAAATTAAAATTCTCATTAAGTAAAATAAAAATACAATAATTTATCTAATAAAATTTTGATAATATGTAAGGAGTGAATTATTTTATAATAATATATAATCTACTATTAACTTTATTGAGTATAGATTATAGGAAACTGAGAATTGAAATGAATTAACTTATAATTAATAAAAAATAGTGAGATATGACATATAATAAAGATAACTTTACCACGTGTATCATTATATGAAAAAATAAGAAAAAATAAGAAAAAAGTAGAATAATAATAATAATATAAGAATATAATATAAATGTTGATTTGAAGAAATTCAATATCATGATAAGATAAATAGCGTCGTCAGGGAGTGAAAGCAAATAACAAACAAATTGCTAACAAAAAAATGTTGACAATTTAAGAAGAAAATGTTATTATAAATAAGCAGTCCATGAGGCCGCAGATTGAGATCTTTGAAAATTGAACAGAATATAAGTTAAGTAAAATAAAC
>JAQCTH010000084.1:254-14340 GCA_027686065.1 Clostridiaceae bacterium AF10-41 | reverse complement strand
AACCACAGGTCTAACCTGTGGTATTCTTTATACAATAAAAGTCATCTAAGAATATAAAAATACTCTTAAATGACTTTTTATGCTATCTTAAACTTAACTAAATGATATTTATCTGAGATATCACTTATTTTTTTAATTGTTCTATATCACTCTTATTTATCTTACTATATTAATTACTGTTGCTTTTGGTCTTGACATGGCTTCTATAGAATATCTAATACCTTGTGTACCAATTCCCGATGCCTTGACTCCTGAGAATGGGAAATGATCTGGTCCTCTTTCAGTTTTATTATTAACTTGGACTGTACCTACTTCTAATCTATCAGCCACATAAAATGCTTCATTTATACTTTCAGTAAATACAGATGACTGTAATCCATATTGTGATTTATTTGCAATTTCTATTGCTTCATCTTTGTCTTTAACTCTTATTATAGGTAAAACTGGTCCAAATGGCTCTTCCCAAGCTAATCTCATATCTGTGGTTACATTGTCAAATAGAGTTGGATAAATCATATTGCCATCTCTTTTTCCTCCAACCAGTAAATGTGCACCTTTTTCTCTAGCCTCATCTATAAGTTCCCAAACAAAATCTGCTGATCTATCATCAATTAATGGTACTATATCAACATCTTCCTCTAAAGGATTTCCAACTTTTAATTTCTCAACTTTTTCTTTAACTTTTTCAACTAATTTGTCTGCAACTTCATTTACCACTAAAATTCTTTTTACTGCCGTACATCTTTGACCTGAGTAAGAATATGCTCCTGCAACTATATTAGATGCTGCAAGATCTAAATCTGCATCTTTTAAAACTATTGCTGCATCTTTTCCGCCTAACTCCATAAGTAGAGGAACCATTGATGTTATTCTTGATATTTTAGTTCCAACATCTGTACTTCCTGTAAAGTTTATAAAATCTATTTCAGGATGTGTAACTATATAATCTCCTATATCACTACCTCTTCCTGTTATAGTGTTTAACACTCCTGCTGGTACACCCGCTTGCTCAAAAACCTTAGCAAGATATAATCCACATAAACTTCCTTGAGTAGCTGGCTTTAAAACCACAGAATTTCCTGCAACTATTGCTGGTGCTATTTTTGATGCAGATAAATTTATTGGATAGTTAAATGGAGATATAGCTAAAACTACTCCTAGTGGTTCTCTACTTACTATTGATATCTTATTTCTTTTGAAGCCTGGAAAACTATCTCCTGGAATGCTTTCTCCTGATAAATTTTTTGCTGTATCAGCAGTAAACCTTATATAATCTGCTGTTCTTAATATCTCTGATTCAGCACTTTTTCTATCCTTACCTATTTCTCTCATCATTATATCTGAAATATCTTCTAATTTTTCTACTAGTATTTCAGCAGCTTTATATAATACCTCTGCTCTTTTACTTACAGGAACATCTCTCCATTCCTTTTGCGCTATTTTAGCACTTTTTATAGATTCATCTACCTCTTCTTTTGTCATTGCTGGAACTTTTCCAACTAAACAATTACCTATTGGTGAATATATATCTATAAATTTTTCACTTTTACTGCTAAGCCATTCTCCATTTACTAAATTTCTAAATGTTCTTTCTTTTCCTTTTATGCAACTAAACATCTTTTTCATCTACCTTTCTTTAGCAAACTCTATCTTATTTTTATCAAATCCAACTATTATCTCGCCGTCTATATCAATTACAGGCACAGTTCTTTGTCCTGATACCTTAAAAACTTCTTCTCTATCTTCATGCTTATCAGCTACATTAATCTCTTTATATTCCCAGCCCTTCATTTCAAAAAATCTCTTTGCTTTAACACATGATGGGCACCATGATGTTGAATATATTTTTATCATAATATCTCTCCTTTAATCTTTCCTTAATTATTTTTTCTTTTCTACTACATACTTTTCAGCTTGTAATGCTGCTATAGTTCCATCTGCAACAGCTGTTGTTATTTGTCTATATTCCTTTTCTCTAACATCACCTGCTGCATAAACACCTTCTACATTAGTTCTCATGCCTTCATCGGCCTTAATATATCCATTAGAAGTTAAATTTATATAATCTTTAAAATAATCTGTCTTAGGTACTGTTCCTATAAATCCAAATACAGCATCCATAGGGATTTCTTTTTCAGATCCATCTTTAGAATTCTTTATCATAGCCTTTTCCACAAAATCTTTTCCATCAACATCAACTAAATCTTCATTGAATAAAACCTCTATTTTAGGATGATTCATAACTTCTTCAATTGTAGCCTTTTCTCCATTAAAGTAATCATGTCTTCTTATCATAACTACCTTTGTGGCAAACTTAGTTAGAAATAATGCTTCTTCTAACGCAGAGTTTCCTCCACCTACAACTCCAATTATTTTTCCATCATACATTGCTCCATCACAAACTGCACAATAGTGAACCCCTTTTCCTGAGAACTTTTCCTCATTTGGGATAGGTAATTTTTTAGGAGTAGCTCCTGTTGCTATTATTACTGTTTTTGTTTTATATATATAACTATTTGTTTCAATTATCTTTTCTTCTCCACTAAAATCAACCTTTTCAACCATATCAAATTCATCTATTTGTGCTCCAAGTTCTTCTGCTTGTTGTTGCATTAAATCTGCTAATTCTGTACCTGAAACCTTTTTAAATCCAGGATAATTTTCAATTGTATAGCTATTTCTAACCTGTCCGCCTAATATTTGATCTTCTAATAAAAGCATGTCTAGTTTAGCTCTTGTTGCATATATAGCTGCAGTTAAACCAGCTGGTCCACCGCCTATTATCACTAATTCTTTATGTTTAATTTCTTTATTCATAATTTACTCCTTCTACCCCCCAGGGGTATATTCTTTGATTTAATTATATGCTTCTACAAGTTAAAATGCAACTATTTTTAAATAATAATTTTTCTTATTTAGGTTAATCAATTTATCTTCTATAATATTATTACTCTATAATCCATAAATTATTAATAAAATGCTAAAGGAAGAGGATAAGAAAATTATAAAAAAACAAGAGAAGATTTTTCTTAAAAGAAAATCTTCTCTTTATACTATGATATATGCTCGAAATAAAGTTCCTCTCCATTGCAATGTACTTGTAGATTATCTCCACCTTTTATATATCCCTTTAACATTTCTTCACTTAACTTATCTTCAAGTTCTTTTGCTATTATTCTTCTTAAAGGTCTAGCTCCATAATTTATATCTACTCCTTTATTTACTAGAAACTTTTTACTTTCTTCGTTTAAATTAATGGTTATTTTTCTTTCCTTCAACTTATCTATGGTACTATTTAACATTAAATTAACTATTTTCAATATATCATTATCTTTTAACTTATGGAAAATTATTATGTCATCTATTCTATTTATAAATTCTGGTTTAAACTGTTTTTTTACTTCATCCATAATACTTCTTTTCATTTTTTCATATTCATTATCATCTATACTACTTGAAGTTGAAAATCCCATAGTACTTTGTTTTTTGATATCATGCGCACCTACATTAGAAGTCATTATAACAATAGTATTCTTAAAATTTACAATTTTTCCCTTACTATCTGTTAATCTTCCATCTTCCATTACTTGCAGTAATATATTAAATACATCAGGATGAGCTTTTTCTATCTCATCTAATAGAATTACCGAATATGGATTTCTTCTAACAGCTTCTGTTAGCTGTCCTCCTTCTTCATATCCAATATATCCTGGAGGTGCTCCAACTAATCTAGATACAGAATGCTTTTCCATATATTCAGACATATCAATTCTTATTAAGTTCTTTTTATCTCCAAACATAGCTTCTGCTAGTGCATTAGATAATTCTGTTTTACCAACCCCAGTAGGTCCACAAAATACAAAAGTTCCTATTGGCCTATTAGGGTCTTTTAAACCTACTCTTGCTCTTCTTACCGCTTTAGCCACAGCCATTACTGCTTCCTTTTGACCTATTACTCTTTTATGCAATAGATCCTCTAAATTTAATAGCTTCTCTGATTCTTGCTCTGTTAATTTTTCTAACGGAATTTTAGACCAAATAGATACTACTCTTGCAACTTGTTCTTTATTTACTATATAACTATTAGATTCATTGCTATTCCAATTTATTTTTAAGTTATCTAAATTACTTTTTAATTCTTTTTCTTCATCTCTTAGATATGCAGCTCTTTCAAAGTTTTGATTCTTTATTGACATCTCTTTCTCTTTTGTAATTTCTTTTATTTTCATTTGTAATTCTTTTATATCTGGTGGTGATATCAAATTTTCTATTCTTACTTTTGCTGACGCTTCATCTATCAAATCTATTGCCTTATCAGGCATAAATCTATCTGTTATATACCTATCAGATAAATCTACAGCGGCTTCTAATGCTTCATCTTCTATTTTTACCATATGATGTAACTCATATTTTTCTCTAAGCCCTCTTAATATCTCTAAGGTTTCTTCCTTGGATGGTTCTTCTATTATAACAGGCTGAAATCTTCTCTCTAAAGCAGAATCTTTCTCTATATATTTTCTATATTCATCTATTGTTGTAGCACCAATACATTTTATTTCACCTCTTGCTAATGCAGGTTTTAGAATATTTGCAGCATCTATCGCCCCTTCTGCACCTCCGGCACCAACTATAGTATGAATTTCATCTATAAATATTATTATATCTTGAGAACCTCTTATTTCATCTATAACCTTTTTTAATCTATCTTCAAATTCTCCTCTGTACTTAGAGCCTGCTACCATAGAAGTTAGATCTAGCGAGATTAATATTTTATCCTTTAGAATATCTGGAACATTTCCATTAATTATTCTTTGTGCTAACCCTTCTATTACTGCTGTTTTTCCAACTCCAGGCTCTCCTATTAAACAAGGATTATTTTTTATTCTTCTGCATAATATTTCTAGTATTCTCTTATTTTCGTTTTCCCTACCTATTACTGGATCTAAAACACCTTCCTTAGCCATATCAGTAAGATTTCTTCCATACTGATTTAATAACGGTGTTTTTATGTTTTTTTTCTTATTTTTATCTTCTATTTTTATTTCCTCTGATTCCTTTTTATATAAATAGTCACTTATCTCACTTTTTATAAATTTTAAATCTAATTTTAAATTTGAAAGTATAGTATAAGCTATACCTTCTGTATCATCTATTAATGCCAATAAAATATGCTCAGGATTTATATATTTATGATCGTACATTTTTGCTTTAATTAAACTATCATCAAATAATCTTTTTGTTCTTGGATTTAACAACATTTCTCCTACTGATATATCTATATCCCCAAAACCAAGATAATCTTCGATAAGCTTTTTAACCTTATCAATAGTAACTCCATTAACATATAATACTTGCTTTGCATATCCACCTTCTTTTAATATACCTAAAAAAATATGCTCTGTTCCTATATACCCATGTTTAAAATATTGTGATTCCTTTTGAGCCTCTACAAGTACTAATTGTGCTCGCTCATTAAACTTCCCAAAAACCATACATACCTCCATACCCTATTGCTAAACTTAACAATTTTCAGATAAATTTTGGCTATTTAAATTATTTTACGATAATACTACTGTAATAATTCCTTTAAATATTTGAGATCTTAACTTATTCTTATCTTCAACATTTACTAATGTCCTATCATTTAATGATATCTTTATTATTTCATATTCTTTTTCTGTAATACTATTTGTATCTCTTAAATGATTCAATATAGATAATGCATTTCCATATGTTATGCTTTCGCCAATTGAAGTATTTATTAAGTCTACTCTCTCTTCTTTATCATCATATATTATCTTTTTAATTACTATGCAGCCCCCGCCACCTCTTTTACTTTCTATTATATAACCCTTCTCATAAGTAAACCTAGTTGTTAGTACGTAATTGATTTGGGATGGTGCACATGAAAATTTATCTGCTAATTCATTTCTTTGAATTGATACTTGTCTTTCTCTTTCTTCCTTTATCATATCTTTTATAAAATTCTCTATTGTATCTGAAATTCTTGCCATATTTTCACCTTCTTAAACTTCATTTTAAAATTGACCTTCTTTGACTTTTATTATATATTATAACTCTTAATATGTCCATTTTATAAATTTTATTATCTTTAGTGAGAATTTTGAATTATATTACAACTTTTACTCAAACTATATAGAGAGGTGATTAAATATGGAAATTAAATGGATAGGCAACACAAGTTTTTTAATAAAGAACTCAATCGGTAAAAGAATCCTTTTAGACCCTATGCAAATATATCCTTATATAGAAAAGTATGATTTAAAACCAGATATAATTACATTTAGTCATACTCATACTAATGAAATTATTAATAAATTTATTGATAAAGATTGCATAATAGTGAATTCTCCTTGTTCATTTTCTAATGATTTTATCAACTTAGAAGGTTATGAAACATTTAAAGATGATCTTAATGGTTTTAAACGCGGAGAAAATATAATTTATTTTCTAAATATTGATGGTTTTAAGATTTGTCATTTAGGTTCTCTTGGACATAGACTTGATAATGATTTATTAAGTAAATTATCGGATTTAGATTTTTTATTTATTCCAATTGGTGGTCACTTTTGCTTAGATGGATTTTCTGCTGCTAGACTTGCAATAAATTTAAAACCAAAGTATATAATTCCAATGTGTTTTAAAAATTCTTCAGAATATTTTTATTTAGATGGTCCCCATAAGTTCTTATCTTCTATAAAAAATATTATTTCTTATAATTGTAATAGCATATATTCAGATGATCTATCTTTTAAAGATAAGTGCTCTGTACTATTATTATCAACATAAACATACATATGCCCTTTCTTCATCTAAAGGGAAAAACTGTGAACACTATCATATGATAAACTTTTTATAATTTCCTAAAAAAATAAAGAACCGCTAATTTAGCGGTTCTTTATGTAAATTATGCTTGTACTGGAGCTCCTACTGGACAAACATTTGCACAGTTTCCACAATCTATGCAAGTATCCTCATCGATAACGAATTGAGTATCTCCTTGACTTATAGCATTAACTGGACATTCTGCAGCACATGCGCCACAGTTTACACATGAATCTTCAATTTTAAATGCCATAAAAAGCACCTCCTAATATTATAAATTTATTTCACAATCTATATTCTATCACAATGATTTAATTTTTAAAAGGCTTAAGAAGAATTTATACACTATTGATGATAGACTTTAGATTACGCTATATCCTGCTTCTTCAATTGATATTGCTATCGCATCAACTCTTATGCTTTTATCATCATATACTACATTTACTTCTTGTTTATCTAAATTAATTTCACAAGCAATAACCCCTTCATTATGTGATATAGCTTCTCTTATGTTAATAACATCATTATTTGTATTAAGATTAGCTATCTTTAATACTGACTTCATTCAACTTCCCCCCTAATTCTCTTTAATAAGATCTTTTAATAATTTTTTATCCTCTGGTGATTCAATTTCTAGCTTTATATCTGATTCATCTACTGAATCTTCGTAGCTACCTTCTATAAGCTCAATATTGTCTATTTTAAACTCTTCTATAACTTCTTCATCGCCTCTTCTATATTTAACCTTTACACTTTCCTTAACTATGTTATTACCTACTACTTCGCCTTTTACATCACCTATTTTGACAATTGATTCAACTTTAGGTAATCTCTTTCTTATATCCTCATAAGTACTTTGTTCATAATTTAAACAACACATAAGTCTTCCACATATCCCTGATATCTTAGTTGGATTAAGTGATAAATTCTGTTCCTTTGCCATTTTTATAGATACTGATGCGAAATCTCCTAAAAAAGTTGAACAACAAAGAGGTCTTCCACAAGGCCCTAAGCCTCCTAGCATTTTTGCTTCATCTCTAACACCAATTTGTCTTAACTCTATTCTTGTTTTAAATATAGTGGCTAAGTCCTTAACTAACTCCCTAAAGTCAACTCTTCCATCTGCTGTAAAATAAAATATAACTTTATTATTATCAAAAGTATACTCTACATCTATTAATTTCATATTTAGTGCATGTTCTTCTATTTTCTTTAAGCATATTTCTAAGGCATCTTTTTCTTTTAATTTATTATTTTTATGTTTACTTATATCATCCTCTTCAGCAACTCTTAAAACACTTTTTAGAGGAGCTACTATATCTGACTCTGATATTTCTTTAATGCCTATTACACATTCTCCAAACTCTATTCCTCTTGCTGTTTCTACAACCGCAAAATCACCTTTTTTTATACTTAATCCATTTGGATCAAAATAATATATCTTACCGGCTTTTTTAAATCTTATACCTACAACTTTTATCATTATTAAACCTCCATAAATCCTATAAGCATTACTCTAATAGTTAATTGAAAATTCGAATTGCTTAATATTGTTTTTCTAGCCTCTCCTATTTTGTCAATAATCTTATTAAGCTTCTTATAGGACATTTCAATAGCTAACTGTTTTATATTTTCTATTTTATCCCCATTTATTATTACATTAATTTCATTTACTTCTTTATAGACAATTATATCTCTTATAAAGGAGGCTAAAATGTTTAATACTTCTTCCTTTTTATCCTTATATGATAATATCTTAACTTCAAAATCTAATAAGTTTTGAAGATTTCCATTAACTAATATATATAGCAAATCAATTAATAAATCTCTTAAATCCTTTAATGAGGAATCCTTTAAAAACTTTTCTGCTTTTCCTGGGATACCTTCACTATATGAAATTGCAGCTTTAACTTCTTCATTACTATAATCCTCTGTTCCTAATCTTTCTATATAAAGTTTAACTTCATCTTTTGTTAGTGGAGTTAATTTATATATCTGACATCTTGATTTTATAGTATCTAAAATAAGTTCTAAACTTTCACATAATAAAATTATAAATACACCTTTTGGTGGCTCTTCTATAGTTTTCAAAAGAGCATTTTGAGCTTGCACCGTCATCTTATTTCCATCATGAATTATTATAACCTTCTTATCTCCTTCAAATGGCTTCTTACTTACTTCACCCACTATGTCTCTTACATCATCTACTCCAAAAGAAGACTTTTTGCATCTATAATTTACAATATCAACATAATTTCTATCTTGATGACCGCCTAATATATTTATTGCTAGTAATTTAGCTAAATTACTTTTTCCAATACCATCTTCTCCAACAATTATATGTGCATGGGAAATTTCTCCGGTTAATATTCTTTTCCTTAAACTTTCAATTATTCTTTCGTGTCCAATAAAATGTCCCATTACACCCTCCAATGTAATTATATTTTAATAAACTGATCTACATCTATAACAAATACAGTTGCCCCTCCAACTTCAATTTCTATAGGATAAGACATATACATATCAACATTTCCTGTAATAGGAGTTGGTGTTGTTATAATTTGTTTTCTAGTTTTACAAATATCTTCTACAACATCTATAACATCTTTAACTTTGCTTTCTTCTACTCCTATGATCAATGTTGTATTTCCTGACTTTAAAAATCCTCCAGTAGATGCTAATTTAGTGACTCTAAATCCAGCCTCTGTCATTGCATCAACTAAATCTAAAGCATCATCGTCTTGTACCATAGCTATTACTAACTTCATATTAACCCCTCCAATAAATTTATACTCCTTTAACAATATTCTATCATAAAAGAGATAAAAATTAATTAAAAAATTTTTCTATATTCTATTTTATTCAATAAAGTTAATAATTATTTCCTTAACTTCACTAAAGACTTCTTCTATTGATTTTTCAGCGTTTACTTTTATGAATTTATCTTTATTTTCTTCGTATAGCTTATGATAACCTTCCCTAACCATATTATGAAAATCCATTTTTTCTAAATCTAATCTATTTACTTCTCTATCTTTATTTTTATTTATTCTTGATAATCCTATTTGTGGAGATACATCAAATAAAATATTTAAATCAGGCATGTACTCTCCAACTGCAAATTTATTTATTTGATATATATCATTCATTCCTATTCCTCTTGCATATCCCTGATAAGCTAATGATGAATATATAAATCTATCACATAAAACTATTACACCATCATTCAACTTTGGTACAACTCTTTCTACCAAATGCTGTCTTCTTGCTGCCGTATATAATAAAGCTTCTGTTTTAGCATCCATACTAGTATTTTTAGTATCTAATATTATTTTTCTTATATCCTCTGATATTTTAATTCCACCTGGTTCTCTTGTTTTGATACAATCTACCTTATTTTCAATTAAATATTCATATACCATTTCTAAAATTGTACTTTTACCAGATCCTTCTCCACCTTCAAATACTATAAATTTTCCTCTGTTCATTTATTTATACCTCATATCATTTTATATTGTAATTACTTAAAAGCCAATCTTTAACCTTTTCCTTATAATAATCGTATTCAAAATCATCTACGCTTATATTAGATATCTTATTGTTGCAATATTGACATAATAAGCTTTTTTCTATAATTATATCACTATATATTTCATTTCCACAAACCTTACATTTATTTTCATTCTTATCTATACCTTTTATTAATAAATCCATACAACCTCATCCTTTTATAATAATTTTTTATTATAATTCTCACCTAATAATTGTATTCTTATACTTTTCTAAAAAGTTATATTTAATAAATAATTATTTGTATTTAAGGGAAACTTAAAAATAAGATAATTTGGGAGGAAGATACTATGAAACAAGAAATGATTAGCAATTTAGAAAAACATAAAGATGATATAAAAAATTTAAACTCTTATTTACATAATAATCCAGAAGAAAGTTATAAAGAATATAATGGTTATAATTACATTTGCGACTTTTTAATTAATAATAACTTTGAGGTAAAAAAGAAATTTTTGGATTTAGAAACATCATTTTATGCTTCTAAAGGTAAAGGGTGTCCTAAGATTTGTTTTATATGTGAATATGATGCGGTTCCAGGTGAAGGGCATTTAACTGGTCATAACTTATTGACTACTACTTCAATTGCAGCTGCATTATCCTTAGGTTCAATAATAGAAAAAATAGGTGGTAGCGTAATAATTATAGGGTGTCCAGGTGAGTATCTAGGTGGAACAAAATCCGTTATGGTTAAACAAGGAGTATTTGATGATATAGATGTAGTACTACTTGCACACCCTGATATTGTGACTTCTGAAAGTGGAAGTTCATCTGCAATAATTCCTTTAAGCATTAAATTTATAGGACATAGTGGCTTAAGTTTTTTGAATAAAGGTACTTATACCTCATTAGATGGAATACTTTTAACTTTTAATATTCTAAATTCATTATTAAAAGGCTTTCCTGAAGATGTAGAAGTCAATTCTATTTTATCTAATGGAGGATTCACACCTTTATTGTTACCACTAGAATCTGAAGCTAAATTTTATATTAGGGCTAAAGAAATGGATATAGCAAAAATAGCTGAAAGTAAGCTAAGAGAAATAGCTATTTACGTTTCTAAATTAATAAGAGTACAATATTCAATTTCTTTGTATGAACCTGAAAATGAAGAATTAATAACAAACAGAACTTTAAATAGATTATTTAGTCATAACTTAAAAGAAAATGGAATAATAAACATTGCAGAGCCTAGAGATATTTATTCTGGATTAAGTTTAGGAATAGTAAGTAAAAAGGTTCCTTGCATCCATCCATATATTTCTGTAGTTCCTAATGAAGATGTAAAATATGGTACAAAAGAATTTGCTAAAGCCACTATAACAGATTATGCATTTGATGAAGCTATGAAAGCTGCATTATCATTATCATTTACAGGATACGATATTATACTCAATGAAAATCTTTTATCAGAAGTAAAAAGTGAATTTTATAAGAAATAAATTTATATACAAGATATATAGCGTTTAGATAAGCACTATATATCTTTTCTTATTATATACATGATTTTTATATAAATTTTATTTATTATATTCCAAATAGCCATATTAATAGTATAATTAACTTTGGAATCTATTTAAGGAGGTTAATTATGATACAAATTTACAAGAGTATTAGCGAGCAAAATCCAACATTAAAGGTACTTGATAATTTGGAATCTGGTTGTTGGATCAATATAATAGCACCTTCAGATGAAGAGTTAATTTTAATTTCTAAAAAAACAGGAGTTCCTTTGTCATTCTTAAAGGCTCCACTTGATGATGAAGAGACCTCTCGTATAGATATAGAAGATAACTGTTTATTAGTTGTAGTTGATATTCCTTTTACAGAAATGGAAGATAACTCTCTTACATATGATACATATCCTTTAGCAATAATTCATACTGAAAAGCAAATCATTACTATATGTCTAAAAAATAGTCGTATTTTAACAGATTTTATAAATGGTAAAGTTAAATCATTCTATTCATTTAAGAAATCAAGATTTATATTACAAATATTAAATAGGATATCAACATCTTATTTAATTTATTTACGTCAAATTGATAAAAAAAGTTTAATGATAGAGAAAAGATTACATAAATCAATGAAAAATAGAGAATTAATTCAATTACATTCATTAGAAAAATCATTAGTTTACTTCTCAACATCTCTTAAAGCTAATGAGATAACCTTAGAAAAAATGCTTAAATTAGAAATAATGCAGAAATATGAAGAAGACCAAGATGTATTAGAAGATGTTATAATTGAAAATAAACAAGCTATTGAAATGACAGAAATATACAGTAATATCCTTGCAAGTACTATGGACTTTTTTGCTTCTGTTATTTCAAACAATTTAAATATAGTTATGAAGGTTTTAGCATCAGTTACTATAATAATGGCTATTCCTACTGTTATTGGTGGAATATTTGGAATGAACTTTATTAGGATGCCACTTATACATAATGAGTATGGTTTCGAAATTACTATGATTGCAACGTTAATATTAAGCCTTGGTACTGCATATATATTATATAGAAAAGATATGTTCTCTTAGAAATAAAGCTAGTTGAAGTACTAGCTTTATTTTTTTTGTAGTATATTAACATATAAATAATTTTAAGTAGGTGTATATGTTGTTAAAATTGAAAGCATTAACTAATTCCTCTACTATTGGTATTATTGCTCCAGCCTCTCCTGAATCAAAAGATTTTATTGACGATAAAATCGATATCTTTAAAAAACTAGGTTTTAAAATAAAAAAAGCAAAGCACTTGTATGATTCCTACGGATATCTAGCTGGTAATGATAAAGATCGTGCTGAAGATCTTAATCTTATGTTCGCTGATAAAGAAGTAGATGCTATAGTTTGCCTTAGAGGTGGCTATGGTTCAATTAGAATGGCTCCTTATTTAGATCTAAAGATTATTAGAAATAATTCAAAAATATTTTGTGGTTATAGCGATATAACCTTATTATTAAATTATATAAATAGGACTTGTAGGTTTCCTACCTTTCATGGTCCAATGATAACTTCAAACTTTAATGATATTATGACAAAAGAATTCTTTTTAAAAGTTTTGCAAAATAATAGTCCTAAAATCCAGTATGATTTAAAAGAATTATGTGGTGATAATTATATAACATTTAATAATAAAAATTTTAGCGGTAATATAGTTGGTGGGAATTTATCAATAATATGTTCAACTATTGGAACACCTTATGAAATAGATTTTAAAAATAATATCTTACTCATCGAAGATATTAATGAAAGCCCTTATGCTGTGGATAGAATGTTATCTCAACTCATTTCCTGTGGAAAACTTCAACAAAGCTGTGGAGTACTTTTAGGATATTTTACAGATTGTATTAATAAGCCTACAGATTTTTCAATGGAAGAAATTATACGTCAAAAATTAGTTCCTTTAAATATCCCCATAATTAGTGGAATTCCAATAGGTCATGATTATCCTAATATTACAGTTCCAATAGGAGCCCAATTTGAATTTTTTAGTGATACTAATTTGCTTGTTCAAAAGAAATCATTGTTTAAATCTTAATTGAATTATTACAATATTTTTTCTTATCTTGATTTATTAAATTATTTTATAATCTATAAAAGCTTATAAAAAAAATCCTACAAGAAATTCTTGTAGGATTTTTTGGAGGCGCCACCCGGATTTGAACC
>JAQCTH010000084.1:0-244 GCA_027686065.1 Clostridiaceae bacterium AF10-41 | reverse complement strand
GTACCATCGACGCTGTAGAGCTTAACTTTCCTGTTCGGAATGGAAAGGAGTGTTTCCTCTACGCCATCATCACTAGATAAGTAACGGTCCAAATTTTAATTTGGCTACCGGAACTTATGCAAATTGCTTTAGCAATTTGTATTCCTTTTTCAGAGTGTTCTCTGAAAATTGCATATGAATATTAAATTAAGCCATATCTTTGTTTTTTATTGGTCAAGCCCTCGACCTATTAGTATCAGTCAGC
>JAQCTH010000083.1 GCA_027686065.1 Clostridiaceae bacterium AF10-41 | reverse complement strand
TTAAATTAAGTATACTATATAACATTATATTAATCATTATATTTTGTGAGTCAAAAAACTTTATTATAAAAAAATTCAAAAAAAGAAATTATAAAAAGGTTATTATTAAAATAAACATTTCATAATTTCTTAGATAATAAAATTAAAATTAAATATTAGTCTTTTTAAGTTTAATAGAAGTTGTAATTTAGGTCTTATTGTATTTATAAATAAGCATTTAATTTTGCATTTGATAACATAAGCTTAATTCTATTTTCCTGATTTATTTGAGATTGGGATGGATCATAGTCTATTACTACAATATTAGCATTAGGGTTTTTATCCAGTATTCTTCTAATAGCACCTCTTCCTACTATGTGATTTGGTAAACATCCAAATGGCTCTGCACATATAATATTATTTGCTCCTGTATGTATAAGTTCTATCATATTAGCAACTAAAAGCCATCCTTCGCCCATCTTAACACCATAACCAATATATCCATCTGCCATTTTTCTTATCTCTTCAAAATCTGTAGGTGCTTCGAATTTAGAGTACTTTTCTATATTTTTATTTACACTACGTTGAAGTTTCAAAATAAATTTATAAGCCATTTGTGCTAATTTAGATTTAAAAAATCCTCTTTTATAAAGCTTATAATCCATTACTGAATTTAAGATACAGTAATTAACAAAATCCATAAGGCCTGATTGTACAACTTCTGCATCTTCTTTTATCAAAAACTCTTCAAGATGATTATTCCCCATCCTTGAATACTTCATATATATTTCTCCAACTATTCCCACTTTAATTTTTGGCTTATTGTTTATTTCAATTGAATCAAAAGCTTGTACTATTAGTTTTGATATTTCATTTATTTTAAAGTATTTAAATCCAGAAAGTTTTGTATTTAAAGTTTCAACTAATTTATCTAAAATCTTATCAGTTTCTCCTTTATTAACTTCATATGGTTTAACTTTATTATATAGGCACATAATTAAATCACCATATATAATTCCATAAACAGCTTTTAAAATGATTATTGGAGTTAATTTTAATCCTGGATGTTTTTCTATGCCAGATAAACTTAGTCCTATAGCAGGAACATAATCAAAACCACTATTTTCAAGAGCTTTTCTAATCAAGTGAATATAATTTGAAGCTCTACATCCTCCTCCAGTTTGCGTCATAAGCAGTGCAGTTTTATCAGTATCATATTTACCACTTTTTAAAGCAGATATAAATTGCCCTATAACTATCATTGCTGGATAACATATATCATTATTAGAATATTTAAGTCCTTCATCAATTATTTTTAAAACATCATCTTCTAAAAATTCAATATCAAATCCATAATCCTTTAAGAGCTTATCTAGTATCTTAAAGTGAATTGGCAACATATTGGGAACCAGTATTTTATATGCTTTTTTCATATCTTCCGTAAAAACTTTATAATCATAATTCATATATTTATCACCTACTCTTAATTGCTTCAACCATACTTCTTATTCTTATTTTAGCTGCTCCTAAATTACTTGTCTCATCTATTTTTAATTGGGTATATAGTTTGCTTTTTGATTCTAGAATTCTCTTAGTCTCATCAGCAGTTATGGCATCAGTTCCACATCCAAAAGAAACTAATTGAACTAATTGCATATCCTCATTTTTAGCAACAAAATTTGCTGCATTAAATAATCGTGCTTGATATGTCCATTGATTCAACATCTTTATTTCTATATTTTTTTTATCTATTGATATTGAATCTTCTGTTAAAACAACTATTCCTAATGAATTTATCATTCTGTCTATCCCATGATTTATTTCCTTATCAACATGATATGGTCTTCCAGCTAAAACAACAATTAATAAGTTATTTTCTCTAGCATATTTAATTGCTTCTTTGCTTCTTTCTAATATATCTAATTTATAATTTTTATATTCCTCAATTGCTTTATAATAAGCTGTTTTCACTTTTCCTTTTGTTATATAATTATAGCTACCTTTTAAGCTATTATATATATTTTTAATTGTACTTTTATCAGAATTTAAATCCAAGTACGGGTTTATATAATCAATTTCTTTTATTCTAGAAATATTATTTTTTACAACCTCTGGATAGTACGCAACAACGGGACAGTTAAAACAATTATCTGATATTCCTTCATCAAAATTATATGTCATGCATGGATAAAAAATCTTTTGAACACCTTTATTTATAAGACTTTCAATATGTCCATGAACCAATTTAGCTGGATAGCAAACTGTATCAGAAGGAATAGTATGTTGTCCTGTTAAATAAAGTTTTTTTGAGGACTCTTCCGATAAAAGGACCTTAATATCTAATTCATTAAAAAATTTAATAAAGAAAGGTAAATTTTCATACATATTAAGTACCATTGGTATTCCTATAGTATCTTTACCTTTTTGATTTTCAAAATAGCTTATAAGTTTTAAATTTTTATATTCATACATGTTAGGAATATTATTTTCTTTATATTTACCTGTGGGCTTTGAGCACCTATTCCCTGAGATATACTTTTTACCTCCTGTAAATGTATTTATAGTTAAATTGCATTTATTCGTACATAGACCACATTTAGCACCTTTAGATTCATGCTTAAAGCCTACAATCTCATTTTCAGTTATTATTTTCGAGTTTTCTAAATTTTGATTTTTGGCAAATAATGCTGCTCCATAAGCCCCCATTAATCCTGAAATATTAGAACGGATTACATTTTGCCCTAATTCAAGCTCTAAACTTCTTAATATAGCATCATTACATAAGGTTCCGCCTTGAACTATAACATTTTGTCCTATATTTTTAGTTCTTATAACCTTATAAAGTGCATTTTTTACAACACTTATTGATAGCCCCGCAGAAACATCTTCAATAGTAGCTCCATCTCTTTGAGCTTGTTTCACTGATGAATTCATAAACACAGTACATCTAGAGCCTAAATCTGCTGGTTGATTTGAAAATAATCCAAGTTTTGAAAAACTTTCTACATCATATCCCATAGCTTTAGCAAATGTCTCTATAAATGAGCCACATCCTGAAGAACATGCCTCATTTAAAATTATACTTTTTATAGATTTATTTTCTATTTCAAAGCATTTTATATCTTGTCCACCAATGTCAAGAATAAAATCAACATTCTTATTAAATTTACTTGCTGCTATATAATGTGCTAATGTTTCAACAATACCAAAATCTATACCAAAGCCCTTTTTTATTAATTCTTCACCATATCCAGTTACTGAACTTCCTTTTATATTTATTTTACCACCAAAATGATTATAAATATATTCTAATTGTTCCTTTATTACTTTTACAGGATTACCTTCGTTGTGAGCGTAGTATTTATATAATATCTCATCATTATCATCTATAATAACTAGTTTTGTAGTGGTGCTTCCAGCATCTATTCCTATATATACATCCCCTGTAAAATTGGCAACATCTTTTTCTACTACCTTTGCCTTATTATGTCTTTCTAAAAACTTATTATAATCTTCTTTACTTATAAATAATGGAGGTATTTGCTTTTTAATTTCCAATTTAGGATTGTTTAAATTTGATAATACAGATTCTAATTCTTCATATATATAAAGCTTGTTTTCATTTCCTGCAAATAATGCTGCTCCTTTAGCTACAAAAACTTCTGCATCTTTGGGGACAATAGAACTTTCATTACTTATTTTTAATGTTTTAACAAATCTTTTTCTAAGCCCCTTATAAAAATATAATGGGCCACCTAAAAAAAGAATATTGCCTTCTATAGCTCTTCCTTGGGCTAGACCTCCAATAGTTTGGTTTACAACAGCTTCATAAATACTTGCTGCAATATCAGATTTATTTGCGCCTTGATTTAATAATGGTTGTACATCTGATTTTGCAAAAACTCCACATCGTGAAGCTATAGGATATATATTTTTATGTTCTAAGCTAATTTTATCTAATTCTTCTACAGTTATTCCCATTAAACTAGCCATTTGGTCTATAAATGCTCCAGTACCACCTGCACAGCTAGAATTCATTCTCTCTTCTAATCCATTAGTAAGATAAATTATCTTAGCATCTTCTCCACCTAATTCAATAACTACATCTATATTATTAAATATTTTTTTTACCCCTATTGTAGTTGCAAAGACTTCTTGAACAAATGATATATTGGTATCCTTAGCAACTCCATATCCAGATGATCCTGTTATTGAAATCTTTATATTGTTATCTAATAATATATTTTTTGCATTTCTAACTTCTTCTAATATTGTTTCTCTTACTTTAGTAAGGTGCCTTTTATAGGTTTTATAAATTACATTATCATTTTCATCCAATATAACTAATTTTACTGTAGTTGAACCGGCATCTATCCCTAGTCTATATATCACTTAAATTCCCTCCATCTCAATATACTAATAAAATAGGCCCTATAAATACTATACTACTTATAGGGCAATAAAATTATGCTATTTTGCAACTATCTCTTATAATTAATTTTACAGGTAAGACAACTTTTTTACTTATTTCTCTTTCTTCTTTTATTCTTTCCATAAGAACTTCAAAAGCAGTTTCCCCCATAAAATCAGTAAAAACTTTTACTGTAGTTAATGAAGGAGATAAATATTGAGCTGTAGCAATATCATCAAATCCCACTATACTAATATCTTCTGGTATATTGTAGCCATTTTCTTGAATTGCCTTATAAGCACCTATAGCCATTGGATCACTAGCTATAAAAAAAGCTGATGGAATATTTTTTTGTTTTAATGCTTTATTCATAAGATTATATCCATCTTCTGGAGTAAAATCCCCTTTAAATATCCACTCTTCTTTTAAATTATTAATTTCCAACATAAAATCCTTATAGGTTGCTTCCCTATAATTAATAAGCTCTGTACTATTAATATTATTATGTGGAATAACTTTTGCACCTATATACCCTATATTCTTATGTCCTAAACTATATAAATAATCTAATGCTTTTCGTGCTCCATACTTTAAATCAACAACAATTGAATCAAATTCCCACTCTTCAGGAGATGAGTCTATAAATACAATATTTTTAGATAAATCTTTAAGTCTATCAATTTCATCATTTTGAAATATTCCTATGGCAATTATTCCATCAAGACCTTTGTAGCTAGCTATGTCATCATTTAATATCTTAGTAAAATATAATGATTTGAAATCTACATTTTCTTTAATACATTTCTTTTCTATAGCCATTCTAATTGATAAAAAATATGGATCATTTAACTCTTTAACTTCTGTAAATGAACAAATTATACCTATAGTAAAGTTTTTAAGTTTACTTTTTCTTTCTTTTATTGTAACATAGTTCATTTCTTCTGCTATACTTAAAACTCTTTTTCTTGTATCTTCTGAAACATTTAAAGTTTTATCTAAATTCAATATACGTGAAACTGTTGAAATAGAAACTCCTGCTGAAGCTGCTATATCTTTTATTGTAGCCATTTTTTATCACACCTCGCTCACTAAATAGTATAGTAACTTAAATATTAATTAAAGATGAGGTATTTATAAATACCTCATCTTATTAATTAATTGTTAGTTTCAAGCTACTAATATATCTTTGCATAGCTTCTTTTCCTTCTTCATTCCATTTAAATACTCCACAATGCTCTAATACTTTAACAAATACTTCTCCGACTTCATTTTCTATAATCAAATTAATATTTTCCTTAGATATTACTGGATTATTTTTCTTAATTTCTTCATACCAACTATAATGAATCTTCATATTTTCATTATTATATATTACATCATATTTACCAACTAGAGATTCTTTTATAATTTCCAACTCATCCTTCAATCTAGCTGGAAGAACTGCAAGCCCTAAAACTTCAATTAAACCTATATTTTCTTTCTTTATATTATGAAGTTCTTTGTGAGGATGGAAAATTCCATCTGGATGCTCCTTACTAATTCTATTATTTCTAAGAACTAAGTCTAAAATATAAAATCCATCAACTTTTCTAGCTATAGGTGTTATTGTATTGTGCGGAATTTCATTGGTGTGAGAATATACATCAACAATAGGATCACTATAATTTCTCCAATGAGATAGAACCTTGTTAGCTAATTCACTTAATTCCAATCTATTCCTTCCTTTTAATCTTAATACAGTTAATGGCCATTTTACAATAGATAATTCAACATTTTTATAATTATTAACTATAAATTTATAAACATCTTCTGCTTTATCCATTGCAAACTCATAATTTCCACCTTGATAATGATCATGTGTAAGAATAGACCCACCAACAATAGGTAAATCTGCGTTAGAACCTATAAAATAATGCGGAAACTTTTCTATAAACTCTAATAGTCTATCAAAAGTACTTTTTGTTATTTTCATAGGAACATGTTCACCTGCAAATACAATGCAGTGTTCATTATAATATGCATAAGGTGAGTATTGTAAATACCAGCTTTCATTATTTAATTCCATTGGAATTATTCTTATATTTTGTCTTGCAGGATGATTTACTCTACCTCTATATCCTTCATTTTCTTTACATAATAAGCATTTAGGATATTTGGCTGGTGGTAAATTTTTTGCTGCTGCAATGGCTTTAGGATCTTTTTCAGGCTTTGATAAATTTATAGTTATATCTAAATGCCCATATTCAGTACTTGATTTCCATACTAAATTTTGCGCTATTCTATCAGTTCTTACATAATCACATGATTTACTTATATTATATAAATATAATGTAGCACTTTCCTTTGAGATTGAATATCTCTTATAAAACTCACCTATAACCTCTGAAGGTCTTGGCATTAAAACTCCCATAATCTTAGTATCTAATAAATCTCTATATATAGGGGAATTAGATTCTAATATTCCATTGTTAAATGCATAATCTAATATATTATTTAGTATATCAGTTGGAGTATTTAAATTTTCATCCTCTATTTCAAAATCTTCATATTCATCAAGGTTTAAAACATCTAACAAACTATTTCTTATAAAGATTTCATCATATTTAGTAAAAAGTTCATGCTTTAATCCATATTGAATAAGTCTTTTGATTTCCCTATAAATATTCATCTCTTCACCTACTTATTAAAACCCTTTGGATTATTTTCATGCCAATTCCAAGCTGAAGCAATTATACCTTCAACATTAGTAAACTCTGGCTTCCATTTTAAAATATTTCTTGCTTTCTCAGCTGAAGCTATAAGTCTAGCTGGATCTCCTGCTCTTCTTTCACAAATTTTAGCTGGGATCTCATGTCCAGTAACTTTTCTAGCTGCGTCTATCATTTCTTTAACAGAAAATCCATTTCCATTACCTAAATTAAATATATCACTTGAATTTCCATCTCTAAGATATCCTACTGCAAGAATATGAGCATTTGCTAAATCAATTACATGAATATAATCTCTAATACAAGTACCATCTTCTGTATCATAATCTTCTCCAAAGATAGATATAAATTCTCTCTTACCTAAAGGAACTTGCAATATTAAAGGAATTAAGTGAGTTTCAGGACTATGATCTTCTCCAATACTTCCACTTACATGAGCTCCAGCAACATTAAAATATCTAAGAGATACATATTTAACACCATGTGCTATATCTGCCCATTTCATCATTTTTTCCATTGCAAGCTTTGTTTCTCCATATGCATTAGTTGGTTCAGTTTTATCTGTTTCCACTATAGGCATTTTAGTAGCTTCACCATAAGTTGCTGCTGTAGAAGAAAATACAATTTTCTTAACATTGTTTGCAATCATAACTTTTAATAAAACCTCTGTTCCATGAACATTATTGTTATAGTACTTTAGAGGATTTGTCATACTTTCTCCAACTAAAGAATTTGCTGCAAAATGAATTACTTCTGTTATATCATTTTCTTTAAACACCTTATCAAGTTCTTCTTCATTTCTTATATCTACCTTATAAAATTTTGCTTTAGGATTCACTGCCTCAATATGTCCTGTTTCTAAATTATCAACAACTATTACTTCTTCACCTTTATCAATTAACTGATAAACAGTATGACTTCCAATATATCCTGCTCCACCACAAACTAATATCATTTTTTATACCTCCTAAATTTCTCTAGTTCCATCGCCTATATTAGCTATATAAAAACTAGCTTCATATCCTATTTTTCCCTTATATCCTTGCCCTACTTTTTCTATGAAATCTTCTACGTTATCTTTTTTTACTAATGCAACTGTACATCCTCCAAATCCTGCTCCAGTCATTCTAGCACCTATTGTAGCTTCATGATTCCAAGCAAGTTCAACTAATGTATCTAATTCTATTCCTGTAACCTCATAATCATCTCTTAAAGAAATATGAGATTCATTCATAAGCTTACCAAAAGTAATTAAATCATCTTTTCCTAGCGCGTCTTTAGCCATTAATGTTCTTTGATTTTCATATACTGCATGCTTAGCTCTCTTAATTCTTATTTCACTACCTATTAAGTTTTTATTATTTTCAAACTCCTCTATAGATAATTCTCCTAATGAATTTATATTTAATTTTCTTTTTAATTCCTCTAAAGCTTCTTCACATTCACTTCTACGCTCATTATATTTAGAATCTGCTAATCCTCTTCTCTTGTTTGTATTTGCAATAACTAAAATTTCATTTTTTAATTCTACAGGACAATAATTATATTTTAATGTGTTACAATCTAAAAGTATAGCATTATTTTCCTTTCCCATCCCAATTGCAAATTGATCCATTATACCACAGTTAACACCAACGAATTTATTTTCTGATTCTTGAGAAAATTTTACTAAATCAACTCTATCTATATTAAATTCAAATAGTTTGTCCATCATTACTGCCATTAAAAGTTCTAATGATGCTGAAGAAGAAAGACCTGCCCCATTTGGAATATTACCATAGATAGTTACATCAAATCCTTTATTTATATCGTATCCATGTTTTTTCATTACATCGATTACACCCTTAGGATAATTAACCCAATCATGAGATTTTTCATACTTAATATCATCTAAATTAAATTCAATTACTCCTAAATCTTCAAAGTTACTTGAATACATTCTTATAATTTTATCATCTCGTAAGCTTATAACTCCATAAGTTCCAAAACTTAATGCACAAGGAAATACATTTCCTCCATTATAATCAGTATGCTCACCGATTAAATTTACTCTACCAGGTGAAAAAAACGTTCTACAATTTTCCTTTTCTCCAAAAACCTTTTTAAAAGTATCATTAATTTCCTTTCTCATAACAACTCTCCCAATCATTATAAATTTGTTTTATTTACAATTTAATACTATCATATCAGGGAAAATTTTTCAATATTATTTTACTTAATTTTACTAAAAATTTTACTAAAAATTTTACCGATTTATTTTAATGGATTTACTATTTTATAATCTCATTAATTAACTTGTTTTCGAGATAGATAATTAATTAAATAAAAAAACTATTATAAAAACTCAATTAGAGTTTTTATAATAGTTTAATAAATTGTATTTTATATCAATTAACTTATAATTATCATCTGTATTTATAGCTTACCTGTGCCATTGTTACCTGTCCCCTGTTACCTGTTACATATATGTTCTCTGTACTATCCAATAACTGTGAACTTTAAATTGTGCACTGCAAACTGTCTAAGATGCTTCATTATTTTCAAATTGACTGTTATATAAACTTGCATAAAATCCTTGTTTTTCAAGTAATTCTGTGTGAGTTCCTTGTTCTACTATATCTCCATCTTTCATTACTAATATTAAATCAGCATCTCTTATTGTAGATAATCTATGAGCAATTATAAAACTTGTTCTATCTTTCATTAAATTATCCATAGCTTTTTGTATAAGTATTTCTGTTCTAGTATCTACTGAACTTGTAGCTTCATCTAATATTAATATCTTTGGATCTGCTAAAATTGCACGAGCAATTGTTAATAATTGTTTTTGTCCTTGAGATACATTGCTTGCATCTTCATTTAATTCCATATTATATCCGTCTGGTAATGTCTTTACAAAGTGATGAACATGAGCTGCTTTTGATGCTCTTATTACTTCTTCATCAGTAGAATCTAAATTACCATATCGAATATTTTCCATTATGCTACCATTAAATAACCAAGTATCTTGTAGAACCATTCCAAAAACTTTTCTTAAATCGCTTCTTTTAAAATCTTTTATATTATGATTATCTAGTAAAATTTCACCACTATTTAATTCATAAAATCTCATTAATAATTTTACTATAGTAGTTTTTCCTGCTCCTGTAGGCCCTACAATAGCGACTCTTTGACCAGGTTTAATTTTGCTTGAAAAATCATTTATTATTATTTTATCTTCATTATATCCAAAGTGAACATTTTTAAATGTTACTTCACCATTAATATCTTCAATATTAACAGGATTTTTAATATCTTCTATTTCTTCTTCCTCTTCCAAGAACTCAAAAACTCTTTCAGCTGAAGCTGCAGTTGATTGAAGAATATTAGCAATTTGTGCTGTTTGAGCTATTGGTTGAGTGAAAGATCTTACATATTGAACAAAAGAAAGAATATCTCCAACTTCAATAGATTTCTTAATAGCAAGATATCCACCTAATATAGTTACCATAACATATCCAAGATTACCGATTAATGTCATTATAGGCATCATCATTCCTGATAAAAATTGAGATTTCCATGCGGAATTATATAATGTGTCATTTAACTTATCAAATTCTTCTACAGCTTCTTTTTCTCCATTAAAAGCCTTCATTATAGTATGACCGCTATATATTTCTTCTACATGTCCATTTACATGACCTAAAAATGTTTGTTGTTCTTTAAAATACTTTTGAGATTTTTTAACTACTAAAGCTATTAATATTCCTGATAAAGGTAACATTAATAATGCTGCAAGAGTCATAGTAAAGCTTATTGATAACATCATTATAAGAACACCTATTAATGTTGTTACTGATGTTAAAATTTGTGATAAACTTTGATTTAGTGTATTACTTACAGTATCAATATCATTAGTTACTCTTGATAAAACTTCTCCATGAGTCATTTTATCAAAATATTTAAGTGGCATCCTATTTATCTTTTCAGATATTTCCTTTCTAAGATTATAAGAAACCTTTTGAGCAACTCCAGACATTATAAATCCTTGAATAAATGAAAATATTGAACTTATTACATATAAACCTATTAGTAATAGAATTATATTTCCAATATAAGTAAAGTCTATTGAAGCTCCAACTTCTCCTGAAATCTTACTTACTAAACCCTCAAATAATTTTGTTGTAGCTTTTCCTAATATTTTAGGCCCTATTATAGAAAAAGCAGCACTACCAATGGCAAAAATCAGCACTATTATTATGGATAATCTATATGGTTTTAAATAATTTAGTAATTTCTTTGTGGTTCCCTTAAAATCCTTAGCCTTTGCACCACCGACCTGCATTCCACCCATAGGACCACCGAAACCACCATGTCTTTTATTTCCTACATTGTTATTACTCATGACATAAGTTCCTCCTTTGAAAGTTGTGATAAGGCTATTTGTTTATAAACTTCACAGTTTTCTAAAAGTTCTTTATGAGTTCCTATTCCTACAATATTCCCCTCATCTAGCACTATAATTTGATTTGCATCTTTAATTGTACTAATTCTTTGTGCAACGATTATCATAGTTGCATCCTTTATATTTTCTTTAAGAGATTTTCTAAGCGCTGAATCTGTTTTAAAATCCAAAGCCGAAAAACTATCATCAAATATATATATTTGTGGTTTTTTAACTAAAGCCCTAGCTATAGATAATCTTTGCTTTTGGCCTCCTGAAACATTAGTTCCACCTTGAGATATTTCAGCTTCATATTTTTCTGGTTTATTATTTATAAATTCCAAGGCTTGTGCAATTTCTGCAGATTTCTCTAAATTTTCATTAGTTGCATCTTGAGATCCATACTTTAAGTTACTTTCTATAGTACCTGAGAAAAGAATTCCTTTTTGAGGTACATATCCTATTTTATCTCTTAAAGCTTTTTGTTGAACATCTCTTATATCTACTCCATCTACAGTAATTTTACCTTCTGATACATCATAAAATCTAGGAATTAAATTTATCAACGTAGATTTACCACTTCCAGTACTTCCTATGATAGCTGTAGTTTCACCAGGTTTTGCAGTGAAAGAAATATTATTTAACACATAGTCTTCTGCACCTGGATATTTGAAACTTACATTTTTGTATTCCACATATCCATTTTCTGATTTACTAAAAGTTTTAGTTTCATTTTTATCTTTAATACTTAAATCAGTATATAAAACTTCACTAATACGTTGAGCTGATACGGATGCTCTAGGTAACATAATTGATATCATAGAAATCATTAGGAATGACATAATTATTTGCATTGCATATTGCATAAATGCCATCATATCCCCAACTTGCATTGTACCTAAATCCACTTGGTGAGCTCCTACCCATACAATTAATAAAGTTAATCCATTCATTATAAGCATCATTGCTGGCATCATTGCAACCATTATTCTACTTACAAATAAATTTGTATTGGTTAAATTTTTATTAGCTTCATCAAATTTAGCTTCTTCATGTTTTTGAGTACTAAATGCTCTAATAACAAGCATACCTGTTAAACTTTCTCTTGTAACTAGATTTAGTTTATCAACAAGTTTTTGAATTGCTTTAAATTTAGGCATAGCGAATGCAAATAAAACACCAACAAGTACTGAAATTGAAAGGACTCCAACTGCTATTGTCCAAGTCATATTCGTATCTGTTCTTAATACTTTTAAAACACCACCAACACCTAATATTGGAGCATAAAATACTATTCTAAACAGCATAACCATAAGCATTTGAATTTGCTGTATATCATTTGTGCTACGAGTAATAAGTGATGCTGTTGAAAATTTATCAAATTCCGAATTAGAGAAGCTTGTAACTTTTTTAAATACATCTCCTCTTAAAGATTTACCTAATCCAGCTGCAATTCTTGCTGAAATAAGACCAACAATAACTGAAGCAACCATGCTAAGTAATGCTATTCCAAGCATCTTTAATCCTGACATAATAATAGCATTTGTTTGTAATTTATCTGTATTTATTCCTATCTCAGAATATTCATTCTTTACATAAGAAACTGCTGCTTGTTCTACCATGCTATCTGGCATTTCACTAAATCTTTCATTTATTGCATCTACAATATTATTTAATTGTTCTTTTGGGATATTCTTCAAAATCATAAATGGATCTGTATTAGCTGGTAATTGCATATTGCCTTGCATATTACCTAACATGCTAGCATCAAATTCCCCATTTTCTATTCCATAAACAACAAGCTCAGGTTTAGCTAAAATACTGTTTAACTTAGATATGTTATCTTCATCTTTTGTATTAAGCTCATATAAAGCTTCTTTATCCAATATAGGATATTTCTTTATATATTTATCAAATTCCTCTTTTGAAAGTTCATCTTTATCTAGTAGAGAATAGTTATTTTCTATAAATTTCAAATCATCTTCTTCAATAAAAATAGAAAGCTTTTCTAATTGAGTTTTTCGTATTATATTTGGTGTTGCATTTTCTATTCCACCTTGCTGAATTCCCACATTCACTATATTAGACATATAATCTGGTAGAGATAATTCGCTAATAGCTTGTATGAATAACAATATTATTACAGCAATAATAGAACCGATAAATGGTTTTAAGTATTTTGCTAATTTAGTCATTTATTTTTCTCCTTTCAAGTTGTGTTTTGTATAAGTTATTATAGATATGTATTAATTATATTTTCATAACTATTATATGTCAATAACATTTATAGTTGTATAACAAAAAAAAATAGTTTATAATAAATTTGTAAGAAATAATTAGGAGGGATTTTATGAATAACGATACTATGATAAAAATATCTGAAAACTTATTTAATCTAATGATACAAATGCATAATAAACTAATAAATCCAAATGAAATGACTAAAAGAATAGCAATTCCTCCATCCCATATGAAAGTTATTTTTTACCTTTCAAGGGGAAAATTTATGTCTGTTTCTGATGTTGCTAAGTGTTTAGATATTTCTAAACCTAACATGACCCCTATTATAGATAAGTTGATAAGTGAAGGATATGTTTATAGATATACTAATCCAGATGATAGAAGAAAATTGAATATAGAATTAACTGAAAAGGCTTACGAATTTTTAAAAGAACGTGAGAATGCAATGAAAAGTATATTGTTAGACAAAATTTCAAGCTTAGATGATGAAAGTTTAGATAAATTAAATTCTTTGATAAAAGATTTAAATGAAGTAATAGTTAGCTTAAAATAAAAAAGAACAATGTTAAATAGTATTATAAATGAGTCTGTCAATAATTTTGTGTAAACTTCAGAAAATT
>JAQCTH010000082.1 GCA_027686065.1 Clostridiaceae bacterium AF10-41 | reverse complement strand
TCTTTCGAATTTTTGCTTTGCCATTGTAAAATCCTCCTTTATGGAAATTAATTATATTAACCTTCTTAGTTATTATATCTAATTTATCTTTAATTTTCTAGGTCTATATAAATTTTCACTCTTATAATTTATAATAATAAAAATTCATATTATGTAATGCTACCCATAACTAAATTATGAGCAACATTACTAAAATTTATAACTAAAGTGAATTAATTTCTTTCACTTTTAATTTTTTCTTGAACACTCTTAGGAACTTCTTCGAAGTGATCGAATACCATTGAATAAGTACCTCTACCTTGAGTTCTTGATCTTAAAGTAGTTGCATATCCAAACATTTCTGAAAGTGGAACCATAGCTCTTATTATTTGAGCTCCGTTTATAGCTTCCATTCCTTCTATTCTTCCTCTTCTTGAGTTAAGATCTCCCATTACATCTCCCATGTATTCTTCTGGTACTGTAACTTCAACCTTTTCCATTGGCTCAAGTAAAACTGGTTCTGCTTTTGCCATTGCATTTTTGAAAGCCATAGAACCGGCAATTTTAAATGCCATTTCAGATGAGTCAACTTCGTGGTATGAACCGTGAACTAATTTAACCTTAAAGTTTATAGTTTCATAACCAGCTACAACCCCACTCTTAGCAGCTTCTTGAATACCATTATCTATTGCAGGAATATATTCTCTTGGAACAGCTCCTCCTACTATAGCATTTTCAAATACGTATTCTCCTTCAGTAGGTTCCATTTCGATCACACAATGACCGTATTGTCCCTTACCACCAGATTGCTTAGCATATTTAGCTTCTGCTTTAACAGCTTTTCTAATAGTTTCCTTATATGCAACTTGAGGTGCTCCAACATTACATTCAACTTTAAATTCTCTAGTTAATCTATCAACTATAATTTCTAAGTGAAGTTCTCCCATACCTGCAATAATTGTTTGACCAGTTTCTTGATCAGTATGAGTCTTAAATGTAGGATCTTCTTCAGCTAACTTAGCTAATGCTAAGCCCATTTTTTCTTGACCAGCTTTTGTCTTTGGCTCTATAGCTACAGATATAACTGGTTCTGGGAATTCCATAGATTCTAATATTATTGGATCATTTTCTAAACAAAGAGTATCCCCTGTTGTAGTATTCTTTAATCCTATAACAGCTCCTAATTCACCTGCTTCTAATGCTTCAACTTCTTCTCTTGAGTTAGCATGCATCTTAACAAGTCTTCCTATTCTTTCTTTTTTACCCTTTGTTGAATTTAACACGTATGTTCCACTTTGCATAACACCTGAATAAATTCTTGTAAACGCAAGTTTTCCAACAAATGGATCTGTTGCTATTTTAAATGCTAAAGCTGACATTGGCGCTTCATCAGATGCTTCTCTTGTAGCTTCTTCACCTTCTAATGTTGTTCCATTAACAGCTGGTATATCTAAAGGTGATGGCAAGAATGCAACAACTCCATCAATCATTTGTTGAACACCTTTGTTTTTATATGATGAACCACAAATACATGGAACTATTTCATTAGCTATAGTAGCTTTTCTTAGTCCTACCATTATTTCTTCTTCTGTTAATTCTTCACCTTCAAGATATTTTTCCATTAATTCTTCGTTAGTTTCCGCTACTGCTTCAAGTAGAGCCATTCTATATTCTTCTGCTTGATCTGCTAGATCAGCTGGAATTTCTTCTATTCTAACATCTTTTCCTAAATCATCGTAGAACATAATTGCCTTGTTAGTTATTAAGTCTATCATTCCCTTAAATTGATCTTCTGAACCAACCGGAATTTGTATTGGAACTGCGTTAGCTTTTAATCTATCTCTTACAGTGTTTATGCATCTAAAGAAATCTGCTCCTGTAGCATCCATCTTATTAACATATATCATTCTTGGAACACCGTATTTGTCTGCCTGTCTCCAAACAGTTTCAGTTTGTGGTTCAACCCCACTTTTTGCATCTAGAACTGTAACAGCTCCATCAAGTACTCTTAATGATCTTTCAACTTCAACTGTGAAATCTACGTGACCCGGAGTATCTATAATATTTAATTCATGACCCTTCCAAGCACATGTTGTTGCAGCAGAAGTAATTGTTATACCTCTTTCTTGTTCTTGAACCATCCAGTCCATTGTAGCTGCTCCTTCATGAACTTCTCCAATCTTGTGACTTCTTCCTGTATAAAATAATATACGCTCAGTAGTTGTAGTCTTTCCTGCATCTATATGAGCCATTATTCCAAAGTTACGGAATTTTTCTAAAGGATATTTTCTAGCCATTTGTATTTCCTCCTCTCAACGAGTAATTTTAAATTCGACAAAACTGTTTTAGCAAAAGCCAAAACAGTTTTGTATATTAGTATCTGTAATGAGCAAATGCTTTGTTTGCTTCAGCCATCTTATGAGTATCTTCTCTCTTCTTCACAGCTGCGCCAGTATTATTAGCTGCATCCATTAATTCTCCAGCTAATCTTTCAGCCATCACCTTTTCGCCTCTTTTTCTTGAAGCATCTAGAAGCCATCTTAAACCTAAAGTCTGTCTTCTTTCTGGTCTAACTTCTATTGGAACTTGGTAGTTAGCACCACCTATTCTTCTAGCTTTAACTTCTAATAAAGGCATTACATTGTTCATAGCTTCTTCGAATAATTCTAAAGCATCTTTGCCTGTTTTTTGCGCCATTATTTCAAACGCGTCGTAGCATATTTTTTGAGCTACTCCTTTTTTACCATCTTCCATTACATTGTTTATTAACTTTGTAACAACCTTTGAGTTATACATTGGATCTGGTAATACATCTCTTTTTGCGATATGTCCTTTTCTTGGCACTTTTCTTCCCTCCTTAACATAATAAATTTAAGTTCATTGGTACTCTGCAATTATTACATTGCCGTAAAGTGCTTTACTTCTTCATCTATATAAACTTAATTTATAAATCTATGTAAATGCTGAAGACAAGCACTACTGTAGTTTACTTTAAACTACTTCTTTGCCTTCGGCTTTTTAGCACCGTACTTTGATCTTCCTTGCATTCTGTTAGCTACTCCAGCACAGTCTAGTGCTCCTCTTACGATATGGTATCTAACACCAGGAAGGTCCTTAACTCTACCACCTCTTATAAGAACAACACTATGCTCTTGTAAGTTGTGTCCTACACCACCAATGTATGCAGTAACTTCGAATCCATTTGTAAGTCTTACTCTTGCTATTTTTCTTAAAGCTGAGTTAGGCTTTTTAGGAGTAGTTGTTTTTACAACTGTGCAAACCCCTCTTCTTTGTGGACACTCGTTAAGTGCTGGTGCTGTTGATTTGTTAATAACAGTTTTTCTGCCTTTTCTTACTAATTGGCTAATAGTTGGCATTTTTTCACCTCCTGAAATTTTTTTATCTATATATCTAATATTTAAGATAAAAGCTTATTAATGAATTAATCTAAAACTAGTACTGAAGATGTACTAACATCTATTTCACACATTTTACCTAATTCTTTCATTGTATTTATAAAAACAATTTTAACATTTTCTTTAATTGCTATTTCAATTAAAGATTTTGTTAAATTTTTGTCTGCATCCTTAGCTACATATAAAACATAACCACTTCCATTTTTAATGGTCTTAGTACACTGTTTTATACCAATTACTTTATTACCTACAATTCTATCTATCATGAAATCACTCCCTATATAAAAGTTCATAGAGGCGCAGCTCATGACTTTGCCTCCATGAATTCATGTAGACAATTATATTGTAGTGTAGCTTTAAAATCACACAATTCGTATTTTATCATTTAAGCATACACATGTCAATAAAATTGCATTGTATTATTCAATTGATTCTATTGCTTCATTTTCCACTAAAACATCGTCAACATCTAGCTTTACGTTTCTATATTTCATCATTCCTGTACCTGCTGGTATTAACTTACCAATAATTACATTTTCCTTCAACCCAACTAAAGGATCTATTTTACCTTTAATTGCTGCTTCTGTAAGAACTCTAGTAGTTTCTTGGAATGATGCTGCTGATAGGAAACTATCTGTTGCTAAGGCAGCTTTAGTAATACCTAACAATGCTTGCTCTCCTTTAGCTTCTTCTCCGCCAAATTCTCTTACTCTTGCATTTTCTGCTGCAAAATCAAACATATCTATCATTGTTCCTGGTAATAGTTCAGTATCTCCTGAATCCAACACCTTAATTTTTCTAGTCATTTGTCTAACTACAACTTCTAAATGTTTATCATTTATATCAACACCTTGAAGTCTATAAACTTTTTGAACTTCAGATAATAGATATTTTCTAGCTCCATCAATACCTTTAATTGCCGCTATATCATGAGGATTTACTGAACCTTCAGTGATTTCATCTCCAGCTTCAATAAATTCATCATTTGATACCTTTAATCTTGAACCAAATGGTATTTCATAACTACGTTCTTCTCCATCGTTTGAAACTACGAATACAGTTCTCTTCTTTTTAGTTTCTTCAAATCTAACTGTACCTGTTATTTCACTTACTATAGCTAAACCTTTAGGTTTTCTAGCTTCAAATAACTCTTCAACTCTAGGAAGACCTTGTGTAATATCGGCTCCAACAACTCCCCCTGTATGGAATGTTCTCATTGTAAGTTGAGTTCCTGGTTCTCCGATTGATTGTGCTGCTATAATACCAACAGCTTCGCCTATATTTATCTTCTGTGCTGTTGCCATGTTCATACCGTAGCATTTAGAACATACTCCAACTTTACACTTACATGTAAATACAGATCTAATTTTAACTTTTTTAACTCCTGAAGCTGCAACTTTTTCTGCAACATCTAGTTCCATATATTGATCAGCTTCTACCATAACTTCTCCTGTTGTTGGATTAATTATAGGTTCTGCTGTGTATCTACCATAAAGTCTTTCAGCTAATCCTTCGATAGCTTCATTTCCTTCTTTTATCTCTGAAACATATATACCTTCTGTTGTTCCACAATCAATTTCTCTTACGATAACATCTTGTGATACGTCAACAAGTCTTCTTGTTAAGTATCCAGAATCTGCAGTTTTAAGAGCTGTATCTGCATTACCTTTTCTAGCTCCATGAGTAGATATGAAATATTCTAAAACTTCAAGTCCTTCTCTAAATGATGCTCTAATAGGTAATTCTATAATCTTACCAGTTGGACTCGCCATAAGCCCTCTCATACCAGCTAATTGCTTGATTTGAGATTTAGATCCTCTGGCTCCTGAGTCTGCCATCATGAATATTGGATTGAATTTATCCAAACTTTCCATAAGTGCATCGGCAACATCTTCTGTTGTTTTAGTCCATTTCTCAATAACTCTTTCATATCTTTCTTCTTCTGATATGAATCCTCTTTTATACATCTTCTCTATCTTATCAACTGTTTCATCAGCTTCTTTAAGTAATACATACTTTGCATCCGGTACTATCATATCAGATGCAGCTACTGTTATAGCTCCTATTGATGAATAATGATAACCTAAAGCTTTGATCTTATCAAGCATTATTGATGTGTTAGTTGGACCATGTACTGTATAACATCTATCTATAATTTTTCCTAAAGACTTTTTAGTTATTAAGAAATCTACTTCTAAATTAAATTCTTCTTCTTTTGAATCTCTATTTACAAAACCTAAATTTTGAGGAATTGATTCATTAAAGATTATTTTTCCAACTGTAGTCTTTATTATACCTGATTTCTTTTCTCCATCTATTTCTTTAAACATTCTTACTTGAATTGCTGCATGAATATCTATTTCTCCAACTTCATAAGCCATAATAGCTTCATCTTTTGAAGAGAATACTTTTCCTTCACCATTAGCACCATCCTTATCCATAGTTAGATAATATGATCCTAGTACCATATCTTGTGTAGGTACACAAACTGGTTTACCATCTGAAGGTTTCATAATATTTCCCGCTGCAAGCATTAAGAATCTTGCTTCTGCTTGTGCTTCAACTGATAACGGAACGTGAACAGCCATTTGGTCTCCATCGAAGTCAGCATTATATGCAGTACATACAAGTGGATGTAGTTTTATTGCTCTACCTTCTACTAAAATCGGTTGGAATGCTTGAATCCCAAGTCTATGTAGAGTAGGAGCACGGTTTAGTAAAACTGGATGATCAGTAATAACTTCTTCAAGTACATCCCATACTTGATTATTTACTCTTTCAACCATTCTTTTCGCACTCTTTATATTATGCGCTACTCCATCTTCAACTAGTTTCTTCATTACAAATGGTTTAAATAATTCTAAAGCCATTTCTTTTGGAAGTCCACATTGGTACATTTTTAATTCTGGTCCAACAACTATAACTGATCTACCAGAATAGTCAACTCTCTTACCTAGTAAGTTTTGTCTAAATCTACCTTGTTTACCTTTTAACATATCTGATAATGATTTAAGCGGTCTGTTTCCAGGTCCCGTTACAGGTCTACCTCTTCTACCATTATCTATAAGCGCATCCACAGCTTCTTGAAGCATTCTTTTTTCATTTCTAACAATAATATCTGGAGCACCTAAGTCTAATAATTTCTTTAGTCTGTTATTTCTATTAATAACTCTTCTATATAAATCATTTAAATCTGAAGTTGCAAATCTTCCACCATCCAATTGAACCATTGGTCTTAAATCTGGAGGAATAACAGGAATAACATTTATAACCATCCATCTTGGGTCATTTCCTGATTTTCTAAAAGATTCAACCACTTCTAATCTTCTTATGATTCTAACTCTTTTTTGACCAGTGCTTGTTTTTAACTCTTCTTTAAGATCTCTTGATTGGCCTTCTAAGTCGATTTCTTTAAGTAATCCCTGAACAGCTTCTGCTCCCATTCCAGCCACAAAGCTTTCTTCACCATACTTATCAACAGCTTCTCTATACTCTTTTTCATTTAACAACTGTTTCTTTAATAACGTTGTTTCTTTAGGGTCTATTACTACATATGAAGCAAAATATAGTATTTTTTCTAAAGCTCTTGGTGACATATCTAAAAGTAATCCCATTCTTGATGGAATACCTTTAAAGTACCAAATGTGAGAAACTGGGGCAGCAAGTTCAATATGCCCCATTCTTTCTCTTCTTACCTTTGCCTTAGTTACTTCAACTCCACATCTGTCACAAACTATGCCCTTATATCTAACTCTTTTATATTTACCACAATGGCATTCCCAGTCTTTTATAGGTCCAAATATTCTTTCACAGAATAGACCGTCTCTTTCTGGTTTTAATGTTCTATAATTTATAGTTTCTGGCTTTTTAACTTCTCCTCTTGACCATTCTCTTATTTGATCAGGTGAAGCTAAACCTATTTGTATAGCATCAAAATTATTCAATTCAAACAAGGGTATATCCTCCCTTCAAATTTAGTGTTCATCATTTACAAAATCATCAAGTTCTAAATCTTCTTCATGGAATCCATCTAAAGAAAAGTTATCAAATTCAACATCTTCTTCAACTTCTTCCTCTGATATTGTATAACTATCATCTACATTTACATCATCAGAAACAACATCTTCTGTTCCTTCAATGTTAACTTCTAAATCTTCCATCTCTTCTTCTGCAAACTCTTTAAGCTTAACTTCTTGATTTTCATCGTTTAATACTCTTACGTCTAAACATAAAGCTTGAAGTTCTTTAATTAGAACCTTAAATGATTCTGGAACCCCAGGTTCTGGTATGTTTTCACCTTTAACAATAGCCTCATAAGTTTTAACTCTACCCACAACATCATCTGATTTAACAGTTAATATTTCTTGTAGTGTATGAGCTGCTCCATATGCTTCTAAAGCCCAAACTTCCATTTCTCCAAATCTTTGGCCACCAAATTGTGCTTTACCACCAAGAGGTTGTTGAGTTACTAATGAGTATGGTCCTGTAGATCTAGCATGTATCTTATCATCAACTAAGTGAGCTAGTTTTAATATATACATTATACCAACAGTTACTTCATTATCAAAAGCTTCTCCTGTTCTACCATCATATAAAACAGTTTTACCATTTGCATTATATCCTGCTTTTTCTAAGCATTCTTCTATATCTTTTTCTGTTGCTCCATCAAATACAGGAGTAGCTATGTGCCATCCTAATTGACTTGCTGCCCATCCTAAGTGAACTTCTAATACCTGACCTATATTCATACGTGATGGAACCCCTAATGGATTTAAACATATTTGTAGCGGTCTACCATCTGGTAAGAATGGCATATCTTCTTCTGGTAACACTCTTGAGATAACCCCTTTATTACCGTGACGTCCTGCCATCTTATCTCCAACAGATATTTTTCTCTTTTGAGCTATATAACATCTAACTAGTTCATTTACTCCTGGATTTAATTCATCTCCGTTTTCTCTAGTAAATACTTTAACATCGACTATAATTCCAGCCTCTCCATGAGGAACTCTTAATGAAGTATCTCTTACTTCTCTAGCCTTTTCTCCAAATATAGCTCTTAATAATCTTTCTTCTGCAGTTAATTCAGTTTCTCCCTTTGGCGTTACTTTTCCAACAAGGATATCTCCTGATCTAACTTCAGCACCGATTCTTATAATTCCTCTATCATCTATATCTTTTAATGCATCTTCGCTTACATTAGGAATATCTCTAGTTATTTCTTCTGGTCCTAATTTTGTATCTCTCGCTTCACATTCATATTCTTCTATATGGATTGAAGTAAAGACATCTTCTCTAACTAATTCTTCTGAAATAAGCATAGCATCTTCATAGTTATAACCTTCCCAAGTTATGAATCCCATTCTAATGTTTTTACCTAATGCTATTTCTCCTAGATCAGTTGATGGTCCATCAGCTAAAACTTGATTTTTAAACACTATTTCACCTTTATCTACTAAAGGTCTTTGGTTTATACATGTACCTTGGTTACTTCTTTTAAACTTAAGAAGTTTATAAGTATCTACTCCACCATCTACATCTCTCTTAATTCTTATTTCACTAGAACTTACGTAAACTACCTTACCAGCATTTCTAGCCTTTGGAAGAACTCCAGAGTCTACAGCTGCTTTAAATTCTATTCCAGTACCTACTACTGGAGCTTGAGGTTTTAATAATGGAACAGCTTGACGTTGCATGTTTGATCCCATAAGTGCTCTTGAAGCATCATCATTTTCAAGGAAAGGTATCATAGCTGTTGCTACTGATACTATTTGTCTTGGTGATACGTCAATTAAATCAACTTCTTCTGCATTCACAACTAGAATTTCATTTAAAATTCTAACAGTTACCCTACTATCAACAAACCATTTATCTTCTCCGATAGGTTCTTTTGCTTGTGCTACTAGATATTGGTCTTCTTCATCTGCTGTAAAATATCTAATTTCATCTGTTACTATGCCGTTTTCTTTATCAACAACTCTATATGGAGTTTCTATAAATCCATATTCATTAACCTTAGCATATGTGGCTAATGAGTTTATAAGTCCTATATTTGGTCCTTCTGGAGTTTCTATAGGACACATTCTACCATAGTGTGAATGGTGAACGTCTCTAACTTCAAAACCAGCTCTTTCTCTTGAAAGACCTCCTGGTCCTAAAGCAGATAATCTTCTCTTATGAGTTAATTCTGATAAAGGATTTGTTTGATCCATGAATTGTGACAATTGAGAACTACCAAAGAATTCTTTAATTGCAGCTGCAACAGGTCTTATGTTAATTAACATTTGAGGTGTTATAGCTTCTTGATCTTGAATAGTCATTCTTTCTTTAACTACTCTTTCCATTCTTGATAAACCAATTCTAAATTGATTTTGTAGCAATTCACCTACAGACCTTAATCTTCTATTTCCTAAATGATCTATATCATCAACATAACCTATAGCATATGGTAAACCTAATTCATAGCTTATTGTTGCAAATATATCATCTTTTATTATATGTTTAGGAATAAGTCTATTTAAGTTTTTCTTAATTTCTTCTTTTATAGTCTCTTCATCATCATAATTATCTAATATCTCTTTTAGTATTGGATAGTGAACAAATTCTCTGATATTTAAATCTTCTATATCAAATGATATAAATTTTTTAATGTCAACAAAATGGTTACCAATTACTCTAACCACTCTATCCTCAACTAATATATCAACTGAGTTAATACCAACATTTTGAATTTCTTCTGCTAGCGATCTACTAATCTTTTTGCCTTGCTCTATCATAATTTCCCCTGTTTGAGGATTAACTATGTCAGTAGCAGCTATTTGATTAACTAATCTTAAATTTAATGCTAACTTTTTGTTAAACTTATATCTACCAACTCTTGATAAATCATATCTTTTAGCATCAAAAAATAGTGAATCTATAAGAGATATAGCACTATCAACCGTTGGTGGTTCACCTGGTCTTAATCTTTTATATATCTCTAACAAAGCTTCTTCTTTAGTTTTAGTATTATCTTTTTCTATTGTAGCTTTAAATCTTTCGTCTTCTCCAAAATAGTCTAAAAGCTCTTGATCGCTTCCAAATCCCATAGCTCTTGCTAGAATTGATATTGGAAGTTTTCTTGTTTTATCTATTCTTACATAGATAATATCATTAGAGTCAGTCTCATACTCTAACCATGCTCCCCTATTTGGAATAACTGTTGATGAATATAACTTTTTACCAGTTTTATCAACATTAAAATTGTAATAAACACCTGGTGATCTTACTAATTGACTTACAATAACTCTTTCAGCACCATTTATGATGAAAGTACCTTGTTCAGTCATTAACGGGAAGTCACCCATAAATACTTCTTGTTCTTTAATTTCTCCAGTTTCATTATTTTGTAATCTTACAGAAACTTTTAGTGGTGCAGCATAAGTTGAATCTCTCTCTTTACACTCCTCCACTGAATACTTAATATTATCCATATCAAGCTTGTAATCAACAAACTCAAGAACAAGATTTCCAGTAAAGTTTGTGATCGGATTAATGTCTTCAAAAACTTCATGAAGACCTTCATCTAAAAACCATTGATATGAATCTAATTGTACCTCAATAAGATTTGGCATTTCAGTTACATCTTTAACTTTACCAAAACTCATTCTAGTTCTTTTTCCGACTTGGACAGGATGTACCATGAATTTTCACCCCTTGTATAAAACTAAAATAACCAAAAGCACACTTTCCCTAAGGACTTATGCTTTCGGACAGCATCACTTATTAGTATAACCATCTTTTGTTCGATTATACATTTTTTTCATATGAGTATATACCTACCCATATTGAATAGTACATTTAATGATACTATCATAATATTCTTTTAATGTCAATTATTTTATTACATAACTTATGTTAATCTATATATATATCATTTTTCAAGTATTTTTTATATAAAACTATATAAAGTATCCCAGGACTTTGATATTTTATATAGTTTCATTTAGGCAATTAAAAAGGCGCCTTTAACAGCACCTTTTTAATTTAAAAGTTAATTACTTAACTTCTACTTCAGCTCCAACTTCAGCTAATTTAGCTTTCATATCTTCAGCTTCTTCTTTTGATACGCCTTCTTTTAATGTCTTAGGAGCTCCATCAACTATTTCCTTAGCTTCTTTTAATCCTAATCCAGTTATTTCTCTAACTACTTTAATAACTTTGATTTTTTGTGATCCAGCACTAGCTAAAACTACATCAAACTCAGTCTTTTCTTCTGCAGCTGCAGCACCTGCAACAGCTCCTGCTACTGCTACTGGAGCAGCCGCACTTACACCAAATTCTTCTTCACAAGCTTTAACTAGCTCGTTTAATTCTAAAACAGTCATTTCTTTTATAGCTTGAATTATATCTTCTCTTGTCATTTTAATTGCACCTCCAAATTTTTATCAGTTATTATTCAGCTGATTCTGATTCTTTTTTTTCTTTAATTGCATTTAATAAGTATGCAACATTTGATAATGGAGCCTTGAAGCTTCCAAGAAGTTTTGCGATAAGAACTTCTTTTGATGGTATTGTAGCGATTTGTTCTATTTCAGCTTTATTATATAAAGCTCCTTCTACCATACCAGCTTTTAACTCTAATTTCTTATGATCTTTAGCAAATGTGTGTAACACTCTTGCTGGAGCAGTAGCATCTTCATATCCAAATGCTATAGAAACTGGTCCTTCTAAATATGCATCAAGACCTTCCACTCCTAAATCTTTAGCAGCTAATGCTACAAGGTTGTTTTTATAAACCTTATATTCAACACCAGCTTCTCTTAAAGTTTTTCTTAAAGCTGTATCCTCTTCAACTGTTAAACCTTGATAATCGGCTAAAACAATAGATTGAGCTTTTTCTAACTTTTCTTTAATTTCAGCAACTTTAGCTTCTTTAATTTGTCTATTCTTGTTCATTACTGTGTGTCCACCTCCTCACAGTTTTTAACTGCAAATTTATATTAAGAAAGGCCTTCCCATAGACATAGGAAGACCAAATAATTACTTACCTTGGTGTTCCTCGGTAGGCAATTATTTTAAACCTTTCGGCACCTACTGTCTTTGGAATCAGTATTTTCTTTAACAACATGTAACATTATATTACATGCTCTCTTATATGTCAATACTAATCTAGAACTTTTGTTGGGTTAACCTTTGCTCCAGGACCCATAGTGCTTGAAACAGATACTGATTTAACATATTGTCCCTTAGCAGCTGCTGGTTTAGCTTTTACTAAAGCATCCATTAAAGCATGGAAGTTTTCTTGTAGTTTTTCTACTCCAAATGACTTCTTTCCAATTGGGCAGTGAACTATAGCAGTTTTATCCACTCTATATTCAACTTTACCAGCTTTTATTTCAGCAATTGCCTTAGCAACATCAAATGTAACTGTTCCTGATTTTGGGTTTGGCATTAATCCTTTAGGTCCTAAAACTCTACCAATTCTACCAACAACACCCATCATGTCTGGTGTAGCTACTACTACATCATATTCAAACCAGTTTTCACTTTGAATTTTTTGAACTAATTCTTCTGCTCCTACAAAGTCTGCTCCAGCTTCTTGAGCTTCTTTAGCCTTATCTCCCTTTGCGAACACTAAAACTCTTACAGTTCTACCTGTTCCATTTGGAAGAACAACAGCTCCTCTTACTTGTTGATCTGCATGTCTTGGGTCAACCCCTAATCTGACATGTAACTCTATAGTTTCATCAAATTTTGCTTTAGCAGTTTTTATTGCTAAATCTAAAGCTTCTACTGGAGTGTATAACGCACTCTTATCGATTAATTTTGCACTTTCAATATAATTCTTTCCCATAATTTGCCTCCTTTGTGGTATTAGCGGTTTTTACCTCCCACTTTATTACGAATTACTCTTCAATAGTTACTCCCATACTTCTTGCAGTACCTTCGATCATGCTCATAGCAGTTTCGATAGTAGCCGCATTTAAGTCAGGCATCTTTAATTCAGCAATCTTTCTTACTTGTTCTTTTGTTAATTTTCCAACCTTAGTTCTGTTCGGAACTCCTGAACCACTTTCGATTCCTAATTCCTTCTTTATAAGAACTGCTGCTGGTGGAGTTTTTAGTATAAAACTAAAAGATCTATCTTGGTAAACTGTTATAACAACTGGTATTATTAATCCAGCTTGATTAGCAGTTTTTGCATTGAACTCCTTACAGAATCCCATAATGTTAACACCGTGTTGACCTAATGCTGGTCCTACTGGTGGTGCTGGTGTTGCCTTACCTGCAGGAAGTTGAAGTTTAATCATTCCTGTTACTTTCTTAGCCATGTATTATTCCTCCTATACTGTGGTAATACGGACCTTAGTCCTCCCACTTTATTAAAACATTAGCTTATATTAAACTAATTTTTCAACTTGTGTAAATTCTAATTCGGCTAGAGTTTCTCTGCCAAACATATCAATTAATGCTTTTATTTTGCGTTTCTCTAAGTTTATCTCTTGAATTATTGCTATAAACTCTCTTAAAGGTCCAGAGATAACTCTTACGCTTTCCCCTACTTCTAAATCAATTTCTACAGGACTTTCTTGAACTCCCATAGATTCAACCTCTTCATCAGTAAGTGGAACTGGTTTAGAAGCTGGGCCAACAAAACCTGTTACACCCCTAGTATTTCTAACCACATACCATGACTCATCTGTCATTAGCATTTTTACTAACACATATCCAGGGAACTTTTTCTTAAGAGAAATCTTTTGTTTCCCATCTTTCTCTTCCACAACTTCTTCCATAGGCACTTGGATGTCTTGAAGTAAGTTTTGAAGATTTCTATTCTCAATGGTTTTTTCAAGATTTGCTTTAACCTTGTTTTCGTAGCCTGAGTATGTGTGTACAACATACCATCTTGCTCTTTCGCTCATATTTTCTTATAGGCGACTAACACCTAAACCTCCTTACTTAAATTTTAAAATGAATTCAAAGAGGTTTTGAAAAATATAATCTAACCCGCCTACTAATATTATATATATTAGTACGACTACGCCAACTGCAATTAACGCTTTTTTAGTGTCATTTTTAGAAGGCCAAGTTATTCTTTTAACTTCCGCCTTAACCTCTCTAAAAAACTTTAATATGCCACCTCTGTTAGGTGAATTTTTAGTTAAATTTACATTTTCCTTAACAGCCATTACTTCACATCCTTAATCTTTGTGAGTATATGTCATTACTATATCAGCTAATTACTTAGTTTCTTTATGAAGTGTATGTTTTTTACAGAACTTGCAGTATTTATGCATTTCTAATCTGTCTGGGTTATTTTTTTTATTTTTCATTGAATTGTAATTTCTTTGCTTACACTCTGTGCATGCTAAAGTTATCTTTACTCTCACAGTCTGCACCTCCAGTTTACCGTAAATAATATAAAACCTTATTACTTATGTTAATTAATTCGTTAATTACCTAAACACATTATCATAAAACATGTATTATGTCAATATATAAGCCTTTGTAAAGGACTAGGTAATGAAACCCAGTCCTATATATATATATTGATAATATATATTAATTACTATATATTATCCTATTATACTAGTAACAACTCCAGAACCTACAGT
>JAQCTH010000081.1:4366-15518 GCA_027686065.1 Clostridiaceae bacterium AF10-41 | reverse complement strand
ATTATTATTGAAAAATTATAAATGTTTAGATAAGGAAAAAGTAAAAGAAATGCTAGAGATTATTAGTGATAAGAGTATAAGTTATAATATTAATAAGGCTCAAGAAAAGATATTGGTGAATAAGGAATTTAGAGAAATGTATTTTAAAATAGAAGAAGGATTAAACAAAATAATATAAATAAATAAAAAATATATAGATTTATTTATTTATTTATGTTATTATACTACTTATTGAATTTAGACATTATGAACCCATCATAAATAGTGAGGTAATTATGATTATATCAAGTAGGGAACTTAGTGTCAAGAGAATAAATAAAAAATTTATTTTTTTGGAGGAAAATTATGAAAACTAAATATGTATTTGTAACAGGCGGAGTAGTATCTTCTTTAGGGAAAGGAATAACAGCAGCATCATTAGGTAGATTATTAAAAAACAGAGGACTTAAGGTTTCTATACAAAAGTTTGATCCATATTTAAATGTTGATCCAGGTACAATGAGTCCATATCAGCATGGAGAAGTATTTGTTACTGATGATGGAGCAGAAACAGACTTAGATTTAGGTCATTATGAAAGATTTATAGATGAAAATTTAAGCCAAAACAATAACGTGACAACAGGTAGGATATATTGGTCAGTAATATCTAAGGAAAGAAGAGGGGAATACTTGGGTGGAACAGTTCAAGTAATACCACATATTACAAATGCAATAAAAGAAAGAGTTTATAGAGTATCTAAAGAAAAAGAAGTAGATGTGGTGATCACAGAAATAGGTGGAACTGTTGGAGATATAGAATCACAGCCATTTCTTGAAGCTATAAGACAAATTAAATATGAAGTTGGTAGAGAAAATGTATGCTTTATTCACGTAACATTGGTTCCATTCTTAGGTAAAGCAGGAGAATTAAAAACTAAGCCAACTCAACATTCAGTTAAAGAATTGAGAAGCATAGGAATACAGCCAGACATAATTGTTTGTAGATCAGAAAAGGAATTGTCAGAAGATTTAAAAGCAAAGATAGGATTATTCTGTAATCTAGAAGCTAAGTGTGTTATACAAAACTTGGATGCAGAACACTTATATGAAGTACCACTAATGTTACATAAAGAGGGATTAGATAGATTAGTTTGTGAAAAACTAGAGTTAGGATGTAGAGATATAGATAATAGTGAGTGGATAGAAATGGTTAATAAGGTGAAAAATCTGAAAGAAAGTGTAAAGATAGCTTTAGTAGGAAAATACGTTGAATTACATGATGCATATATTTCAATAGTTGAAGCATTAAATCATGGTGGATTAGCTAATGATAGCAAAGTTGAAATAAAATGGATTAATGCAGAAGATGTAAATACAGATAATAGTAAAGAAATTCTAGGAGAATGTGATGGAATATTAGTCCCAGGTGGATTTGGAGATAGAGGAATTGAAGGAAAAATAGAATCTATAAAATTTGCAAGAGAAAATAATGTGCCATTCCTTGGAATATGTTTAGGAATGCAATGTTCAGTAATTGAATTTGCAAGGAATGTATTAGGGTATGAAGGTGCTAATAGTGCTGAAATTGATCCAGAAACTAAATATCCAGTAATAGATTTAATGCCGGATCAAAAGGATATAGAAGAATTAGGCGGAACTATGAGATTAGGATTATACCCATGTAAACTGGATGGAAATAGCAATTCTTATAATGTTTATAATGATTCATTAATATATGAAAGACATAGACACAGATATGAATTCAATAATGAGTTTAGAAAAGCTATAACAGATGCAGGAATGAGTGTCACAGGAACTAGCCCAGATGGAAGATTAGTTGAAATTGTAGAAGTAAAGAATCATCCATGGTACGTTTCAGTACAATTCCATCCAGAATTAAAATCAAGACCAAACAGACCACATCCATTATTTGTAGGGTTAATTGACGCTTCATTAAATAAAAAGTAAAATATAAGATAATTTAAATAAGCTGAGAATTTTATATTCTTAGCTTATACTTTTCTAGTATATAATAATTAATTGATTTGATTTCTATAATTGAAAATTTAGAAAATTAAAATATTATTAGAATAATCATAGACACAGAGGATATAAGTTTAGTAAAATTATATTTAAATTACAAAGAAATTTTATTAAGTTCACAGTGTACAATCATAGTTTTTTTGATACAGTAACAGTGAGCAGTGAACAATTAGTATATATTGTGAACTTATTATTTGTTACCGCTTACATATAAAATAATTATGAACTAAAATAAATCAACATTTAAGTATTGAGGTATTTAATAATGAAAATAAAAAGTATAACTTTAAAATTATGTTTACTATTAGTAACATTTATAATTGTAGTTTCAATAATTATAGGAACGTGGTCTATAAAAGATACTAACAAGATAGTTCAAATAGAAATAGGAAAAATGAATAGTGAAATATTAGAAGAGGTAGCAGATAATATCTCAATACTTTTATCGAATATTGAAGAAATAGGTAATAACATTGTAGAGGATAATAAGCTAGTAAGTATTTTGTCTATTACAAGGGAAGATGTCTTCAACAATACTCAAGAGGCATTAGATGCTGATAAATATGTAGAAGGTCTATTAAATGAACAAGTATGGAGATATGGAAAATATAATATGAAGCCTGAGCTATATGTAATTTCTGAAAACGGTTTTAGTTTTAGTACTTATTCGAAAAATAAGTACACAATGAAGTCTATAAAAAATGAAGTCTGGTATAATGAAATAGTAAAAGCAGATGGTAATACTGTACTTATAAGTACATTCGAAGATGAAGAGGGAATAGGTCCTTACAAATGTATATTTAGAATGGGAAGATTAATTAAGGATTTGATTACAGATGAAACCTTAGGCGTACTTATAATGGATGTAAGTGAAAAAATGTTATATGATAGATATAATAGAATTATAAAAGATGGAAGAAATATTTATATTATAGATAAAGAAGGAAATATAATATCGGGAAAAGATAAGAGGCTTATAGGAAAAAATTATTATAAAGAATTAGATTATGGAGATTATTTAAAAACAGAGGAATGGTATTCTATATTTAAAAGAGATAATACAGATTATATGAAGTTGATAGATACATTAGATAGGTACGAGTGGTCTATAATAGAGGAAATACCATTACATATAGTTAGACAACCTATAAAACAAATAACACAAAAGTTTCTTTTGACTTTAGCTTTAGTAATAATAGTGTCATCGGTAGTAGTATATAAAATTTCTGTTTGGGTTACTAAACCTGTAATTAATATAAAAAATACAATAGAAAAAGTGATGAAGGGAAACTTAAAAGTTAAAGTTGAAATTGACAGAAATGATGAAATAGGAGATTTAGAGGAGTCTTTTAATAATATGGTTAAATGGCTAGATGATTCTATAGAAGAGATAAAGGAAAAGGAAAAACAAAAACGTATTGCAGAATTAAGTTTTCTTCAAGCTCAAATTAATCCACATTTTCTATATAATACATTAAGTGGTGTTAGATTTCTTGTATCAATGAATAAGAATGAAGAAGCAGAAGAAATGCTATATAATTTTTCGAAACTTTTAAGAAGTATATTACCAAGAGCCAGTGAACTAATCTCTTTAGAGGATGAGATAGAAATGATTAAAACTTATGTAGATCTTCAAAAAATAAGATATCCAGATAGTTTTGTGATAAATATAGATATAGATAATGAAATAAAACATATAATGGTTCCAGCATTAATATTACAGCCAATTGTAGAAAATGCAATTTTTTATAGTATGGAAGGTGAGAGTAAGAAAGGTGAAATAAAAATAAGAGGATATGTAGAAGACCAAAATATATTTATAGAAATAAGTGACAATGGTAAGGGGATGAGCAGTAGTCAAATAAATAAGGTTTTTAATAATAAAGAATCTATAAACAGAGTAGGCTTGATAAATGTTCACGAGAGAATACAACTAAACTATGGCAAAGAATATGGAATAGAAGTAAGTAGTAAAGAGGGAATTGGAACTAAAGTTATATTTAAATTGCCTAAATAAGGAGGATTTTTATGCTAAATGTATTAATTGTAGAGGATGAAGCTCCAATAAGGGAATGGATAGGATATACTATAAAAAATATATCAGAAGAATTTAATGTAATAGGTAGTGTAAATAATGGTAAGGAAGCTTATGAATTAGCCTTAAAATCTAAGCCTGATGTAGTAATAACAGATATAAAAATGCCAGTTATGGATGGTATAGAATTATCTAAAAAAATAAAAGAACTATTTCCAGAAATTTATATAATAATATTAACTAATTTTGCTGAATTTTCATATGCAAAAGAAGCAATAAGTTATGGGGTTTATGAGTACTTAATAAAATCAGATATTAGACCCAAGGAATTAAGTGAAATATTAACTAAGATAAATAATAAAATAAAAGCTATAGGAGATAATAGTAAGGAGCAAAGAATAGAGAAAAAAGATATAATTAAAACCAAGTCTTATTCTAGATCCATTGATAAAGCGTTGAAGTATATAGATAATAACTACAAAAATCATATTTCATTAATGGATGTAGCTAAACATATATATCTATCTCATGAATATTTTTCAAGACTTTTTAAAGAAGAGGTAGGAGAAAATTTTAGTACTTATCTAACAATATATAGAATTAAAAAAGCAAAAGAATTAATAAAAAATACAGATATGAAAATATCACAGATTGCATCTGAAGTGGGATATTCTAATGCTGGATATTTCTCTAAGAATTACAAAAAATATACTGGAGTTTCTCCAGAAGAAGATAGATATTGATAAGTTTATAACCAAATGTCAAATAAGTTATAAAAAATCAATATTTTATAAATAGATATAAGAAAATATATTTGATAAATAAAATTATATCCAAATAATTATATTTAATATCAATATTCTCTATATAAAGTAAAGGTTTATTTAGGTATAATTATATTATACAAAAGATGTTATAGATTAATATCTATTGCAAAGGAGATTAAATGGTTAAAAGAATAGATAAGGTATTAGTTACATTGTTAATACTGATTTCAACAATATTTTTTGTAGCAATATTAGTTTTTAATTTAAACAATAATTCAAATGAAAAGGGAAAAGAAAAGAACTTAAAAATAGCAGTAATTTTTACAGGTAGTGGTCTTGGAGATAAATCTTTTAATGATTTAATTTATGATGGTTTATTAAGAGCTCAAAAAGAACTTGGTATAGAGTTTGATTATTCAGAACCTATACATGAAGAGGAATATGAAAAGAGTATAATGGAATTTGCAGAAACTGAGGAATACCAATTGATTATTGCTATTGGACCTGAACAAGAAGCAGATGTGAAAGCGGTTTCAGACAGATATCCTAATCAAAAATTTACTTTAATAGATTCAAAGCTTGAAGCAAAAAATATAAGTTCACTTTATACAAGGTGGGAAGAACAAGCATTTCTAAATGGAGTAATTGCAGGGTTACTTAGTAAAGAAGAATATGGAAAAATAGGCTATATGAATAAGGCAGGAATAATCTTAGGTATGGAAGTACCTCATTTAAGAGAAGGTGCTATTGGCTTTGAAGCAGGGTATAGATATGTAAATCCAGATGGGGAAGTCATATCCGCAGTAGTAAACGATTTTAAAAATCCCCTAAAAGCAAGAGAAACTGCATTACTGATGTATAGTAAAGGTGTAAAATATATTCAGCATCTGGCTGGTGCATCAGGACTTGGGGTGTTTTCAGCAGCAAAAGAAGTAGGGGGATATGCTTTTGGGATAGATGAAAACCAGAATTATTTTGATCCTAGTGTTATAATTTCAACTGCTACAAGATATATGAATCAAATTATATTTAATGAAATCAAGTATATAAATGATAATAGTTGGAATGATGGAGTTCATTTATCAGGATTGAAAGAAGGAATTATAGACATAACAAGAGAAGGATCAGAAGTAGAATTAGATGATAATGTAATGAAAACTGTAAACAAAATAAAATCTAAGATAGTAAATGATGAATTAACAATACCTAAGAACAAGGAAGAACTTGAAGCTTGGGTTAAAATAAATAAATATGAAGATTAAATGGAGGGTTTTAAAATGAGAGCTTTTGATATTATTGCAAAAAAAAGAGATAGTAAAGAATTAAGTAAAGAAGAAATAGAATTTTTTATAGATGGATATACAAAGGGTGAGGTGACAGATTACCAAGCATCAGCATTATTGATGGCAATATATCTAAATGGTTTCAACAAAGAAGAAACAGTTAATCTTACTATGGCTATGATAAAATCAGGAGATGTTGTTGACCTTAGTGAAATAAATGGAGTAAAAGTTGACAAGCATAGTACAGGTGGTGTTGGAGACAAAACTTCTTTAATATTAGTTCCTATGGTTGCAGCGGCTGGAGGTAAGGTTGCTAAGTTATCAGGAAGAGGACTAGGACACACAGGTGGAACACTTGATAAGCTTGAAGCAATACCTAATTTTGATATAAATGTTACAAAGGAAAATTTTATAGATTTCGTTAATAAATCAGGACTTGTAATAGCAGGTCAAACGCAAAACATAGTACCAGCAGATAAAAAGTTATATGCACTTAGAGATGTAACTGCTACAATAGACAGTATTCCATTAATAGCAGCAAGTATAATGAGTAAAAAAATTGCATCAGGTTCAGATGCAATATTACTAGATGTAAAATATGGTGATGGAGCATTTATGAAAACTAAAGAAGATGCTGAAAAATTAGCAGAAGCCATGGTATCAATAGGTAAGGGGTTAAATAGAAATACTTCAGCAGCAATAACACTAAATGGAGAACCGTTAGGATATGCAATAGGTAATGCATTAGAAATACAAGAAGTAATAGAAGTATTAAGTGATAGGGGACCTGAGGATTTAAGAGAATTATGTCTAAGACTTGGAGCACAAATGCTTAAATTATCAAATATAGAAAGTGATGTTAATAAGGCTAGAGGCATTTTAGAAGAAGTTCTTAAGAATGGTAAAGCTCTTGAAAAGTTAAAAGAACTTGTAGTTAATCAAGGTGGAGATGTAAGTGTAATTGAAAATAAAGATTTATTTACTATTTCAGAAGCAGTTCATGAAGTTAAAGCAAAAGAAGAAGGATATGTATATGAATTAAATGCTGAAAAAGTAGGAATAGCATCATTGTTAGCTGGAGCCGGAAGAGAAACTAAAGATGATGATATAGATTATGGAGCAGGAATAATATTATCAAAAAAAATGGGAAGCTATGTTAGTAAAGGGGATTTATTAGCTACTATATATACAAGTGATACAAATAGAATTGAAAAAGCCGAAGAAATGCTTCTATCAGCTTATACAATATCTAATGAAAAGCCAGCTAAGGCAGATATAATATATAAAATAATTGAATAGTTACAATAGGAGGAAATATGGATATAAAAGATATACTAAAAACAGTTGATCATACATTACTTTTACAAACTTCAACATGGGATGAAATAAAAACTATATGCGATGATGGTATGAAATATAAAGTTGCGTCAGTATGCATACCACCTTCCTTTGTGAAAAGAGCAAAGGATTATGTTGGGGAAAACTTAAATATATGTACAGTAATAGGGTTTCCAAATGGATATAATACAACAGAAGTTAAAGTATTTGAAACTAAGGATGCTATATCAAAAGGCGCAGATGAAATTGATATGGTAATAAATATAGGTATGGTAAAAGAAAAGAACTACAATTTTATTACAGAAGAAATAAAGGAAATTAAAAAGGCCTGTGGAGATAGTATATTAAAAGTTATAATAGAAACTTGTCTTTTAACAGAGGATGAAAAAATAGAGCTATGTAATTGTGTTACAAAGTCTGGAGCTGATTTTATAAAAACATCTACAGGATTTAGCACAGATGGAGCAACTATTGAAGATATAGAATTATTTAAAAAATATGTTGGAAAAGATGTTAAAATTAAAGCAGCAGGTGGAGTGAAAAGTATTGAAAAGGCAGAAGAGTTTATATCAAAAGGAGCTTCAAGACTTGGAACTAGTTCAATAATTAAGATAATGAATAATGAAGAAGTTAGGGGGTATTAAGATGAAAAATTTTAATAGGGTATTCCTAATTGTACTTGATTCTGTTGGAATAGGAGAAGCACATGATGCTGAAGAGTACGGAGACAAGGGTGCAAATACTTTAGGGAATATAGCTAACTCGATGAATGGATTAAATGTTCCTAATATGGAAAAAATGGGACTTGGAAATATTGCCGATATTAAAGGTGTTAAAAGAGTAGAAAATTCAATTGCATATTATACAAAAGCAACAGAATTATCTAAAGGGAAGGATACTATAACAGGGCACTGGGAGATTGCTGGTATCCATATAGAAGAGCCATTTCAAGTTTTTACAGATAACGGATTTCCACAATCATTGATAGATGAATTAGAAGAAAAAACTGGGCATAAATTTTTTGGGAATATTGCAGCATCAGGAACAGCAATTATTGAAGATTTAGGAGAAGAACACTTAAAAACAAAAAGCTTAATATTATATACTTCAGCAGATAGTGTTTTACAAATAGCTGCCAATGAAGAAATTATTCCACTAGAAGAGCTTTATAGAGTATGTGAAATCGCAAGAGAAATAACTTTAAAAGAAGAATATAAAGTTGGAAGAGTAATAGCAAGACCTTTTGTTGGAAGTAGCAAAGAGAACTTTAAAAGAACAGCAAATAGAAAAGATTATGCATTAAAGCCACCAACTAGTACTATGCTAGATGAGTTAAATCTAATGAATTTAGATGTAGTTGGTATTGGCAAAATTGCTGATATATATTGCAATCAAGGAATAACAAAAAGCATAAAATCTAAGAGCAATGATATGGGAATGGAAGAAACTATAAAAATAGCTAAAGAAAATATGTATAATGGGTTAATTTTCTTAAATTTAGTTGATTTTGATTCAATGTATGGACACAGAAGAGATCCGAAGGGATATAAAGAGGCCTTAGAAAAATTTGATGTTCAATTAAGGACACTTTTAAATGAATTAAATGATGATGATTTATTAATAATAACAGCAGATCATGGTAATGATCCAACTTTTGAAGGAACAGATCATACTAGGGAATACGTTCCTATACTAGTTTATAGTAAGAAGTTAACAGAACCTAAGGAAATAGATGTATTAAAGAGCATGGCAGATATAGGAGTGTCTATAGTAGATAATTTTAATAAAGATAATAAGAAGTTTAGTTTTGCAATAGGAGAAAGTTTCTTAAATAAAATTATATAACATGTAAAATATAAATTTGTATTAAGCAATTATACAAATAATAGTTGAACGAGCTGAATATCTTGTTTAAAATATAAGATATTCAGCATATAATACCAGAAATATAGTTATTACATATTATTAAGACAGTTTAGTATTGAGTATAAAATTAAATATAAATTAATTATAGTAATCTCTAAGATATTTATGAAAATAGTAGTTAATTCTTAAAAAATATTACAAAAACTTATGATTAATATAAATTTACAAAATAAAAATAAAAAACAATTTATTTAAGAGTAAAAATAAATTAATATTAACTTAAGGAAATATGATTATAGAAAAATTCATCAAAATCTATATTTAATAGAATTTAGGACTAGTATTAATTAATATAATAGATATATAATAGGCATATAGGCAAATTTATTAAATTTTATCGTAGATACATAAGGAGAAAAAATATGGCAGTAACTATAGATGACATAGCAAAGAAAGCTGGTGTATCTTCTGCAACTATTTCTAGAGTTTTAAATAATTCCTCATATGTAAAAGAGGAAACTAAAGAAAGAGTTTTAAAGGTAATAGAAGAAATGAATTATGTTCCAAGTGCAATAGCAAGGAGTCTTTCTAAAAGAGAAACCAATACTATAGGAATAATAGTTCCAGATATAACAAATTCATACTTTGGTGAAATAATAAAAGGTATAAGTAAAATTGCAGAAGAAGTTAACTTAAATATAATATTATTTAATACAAATAATGATGTAAAAAGTGAATTGAAAGCATTAGATGAAGTTAAAAAGCATAGATTAAAGGGAGTTATAATGACTCCAGGATTTGGAGACACCAAATTAGAAGATGTATTTATAGATATAATAAATAGTATAAATATACCTATTGTATTAGTTTCTGCTGATCTAAATTATATAAATTTAAATGGAGTTTTTGTTGATGATGTGAAAGGTGGTTTTGATGCTACTAAATTATTGATAGAAGAAGGTCATGAAAAAATAGGTATAATGACAGGAATAATTAGTTCAAGTTCAGCAATGAATAGATTAAATGGGTATAAAAAGGCATTAATCCAAAGTAATATACCAATTATAGATGATTATATAAAAGAAGGACAATTTAGTTTAGATAGAGCTTATGAAATAACTAAAGAATTTTTGGATATGGAAAATCCACCTACTGCAATAATTTCATGCAGTAATAGAATGACCTTAGGAACAATTAAAGCTTTATTTGAAAGAAAAAAGAGTATACCAAAGGATATGGCATTAATTGGTTTTAATAAAATAGATTTAATAGATATAGTGGGAATTAATTTAACTTATATTGAAGATTCACCTATGGAATTAGGAGTGTCAGCTATAAAATTACTTTTAGAGATATTTAAAAATAAAGATAATAGGAAGATAAATCGCATAAACATTCCACCGAAACTAATTTTAAATGGATCAGAAAAAAAGTTAATGAATAAATAATGAGTTTATTTGTAAGCGGTATCAAGGGTGAAATTTTTATTAAAAAGACGCACTTCTTTGTATATCAAAGATTGCTATATATTATTTTATGGAGGGATTATTATGAAAAAAAAGCTAATAGCATTAACACTTTCAGCTCTTATGGTCACTGGACTTGTAGGATGTGGTAAAAAAGGTGGAGAAACAGGTACAGACAAGAAAAATGATTTAAAAGTAGGTATGGTTACTGATGCAGGTACTATTGATGACAAATCATTCAACCAAGGTACTTGGGAAGGTATAAAGAAAGCAGAAACAGAATTAAAAGTTGAAACTAATTACTTAAAACCAACAGGAACAACAGAAGCTGATTATATGAAAGAAATTGGAAATCTTTATGACACAGGATATAAG